>CAMLCW010000004.1 GCA_946478645.1 uncultured Variovorax sp. | reverse complement strand
ATCGGTGCTCGACGGCGTGTAGACGCAGCCGCCCTTGCCGATGACCGAGAACGCACCGATGGCGTTGCACATGCGGTCGATCACGTAGCGCACCGTGACGCCGCCCTCGCCCGTGAGCGCGGCGCCGGTGGCGGTGAAGGTGCCACCCGCTACGTTGGCGCCGGACAGCGTGGTCTTCTGCAGGAGCGCCAGCGGAATGCCGTATTCATTCGTCTGGAGTTGAATCGCGCTGTAGTTCGCTGCGGGTCGATGGGCTGCGTTGTTGGCCGTGGTGACGAGCGCGCCGCCGTCCTGAAACTCTCGCATCGCCTTGGCGATGGCCAGCTCCCCCTGGTTGACCAGGTCGCGCTTGAACGCAAGGTTGCCGGCCCCGAACAGCGAGGTGTCGGTCGAACGCATGACCGCGACGCCGCCGGCGAGCAGCACCACGAGGATGATCAGGCAGAACAGCAGCACGACGCCGCGCTCGCGCGCCGCGCCGTGCGTCTTTGGCAGGGTCTTCATGGCAGGGGCAGCAACAGCATGTTGCGCAACGGGATGGTGGTGTCGATGACTCGGTGGCGGAAGTTCTGGTCAGCGGTCGCGATGGAGAGGGAGCGCCGGGCCGTGCCGAGGTCGTCGAAGATGGGCAGGCTTTCGCCGGTGACGGGCTTCTTCTCGAAGACGCTGCCGCGCACGACCAGCGCCACGCGCGCCGCCACGACGTAGCGCAGCTTGTCCGGCGCCTGCATGAGGGCGTCGACGGTGTAGCCCGCGGCGCCCGGATCGATCCATGCATCGACGGTGCCGTTCTTGTCGGTGTCGACGCCGTACACGGCATACAGGGCGACGACGCCGTCGGCCAAGGCCTGCATGGCCGCAGCGTCGGTGCCCTCGGTGGCGCCGGTGCCGGCAGCGCGCAGCAGGTCGTAGGCGACCAGCGTGCGGTTGGCGTCCACGCCGACCAGCTGGAACTGCAGGTTGTTGGCGTTCACGTTGCCGAGCGGCGTGAAGAGCGCGGTGCCATCCGCGATCAGCGTGGCGAGCGATGTGGTGGCGCCGGTCGCGGTGAAGTAGCGCCCGCCCAGGGGCAGGACTTCGTTGCCTGCGGCGGCGAAGGCCGTCGCGTCCGTCACGTTCACCTGCTCGAGCAGGCAGTCCTCCGTGCCTTCCTTGCTCACCAGCCCGATGTCGCCCTGGCGCAGGCCGATGGTGTTGTCCAGCCGCAGGTTGCTGTTGTCCGGAAAGCCCGAGCGGATGCGGCGCGGCACGTCGCCGGCCGCCGCGTTGCCGCCCATGACCACCAGGATGTCCGACGAAGTGCCCTTGGCGATCAGGAACGGGGCCAGCCGCAGGTTGCCGGCCTTGGCAGCGCCGGCGCCGCCGAGCAGCGTGTCGAATGGCGCCGGGAACGCCGAAGCCGTTCGCGGCAGGATGGTGGTGGCCGCGCTGCCGATGCGGCGCGCCGCGCTCAGCCGGCAGCCGAACACGCCGCGCGTGCCGGTCTGCGCGAAACCGGAGCCCGCGCTTCGCAGCAGGCGGTCGATCATGTAGGCGGCGTAGGAACCGCTCTGGTTCATGTCGTTGGTCGAGGTGGTGCTGCGCTTTTGCGCCTCGCCCACGGTGACCACGCTGGTCACGGCGAGCACCACGACCAGGCCGATGACCAGGGCCACCAGCAGTTCGACCAGGGTCAGGCCACGCTGCACGGCACGGGCCAGCGGCAGGTTGAGTTGTCGTTTCATGGTGTGGTCGGCGGCAGCGTGACGCGCGTGGTGAGGCGGCTGGCCTTTTCGCTTTCCGTGCGCTGGGGCGGCTTCCAGGTGATGACGATGTCGGCGGTGCGGGTCGCGGTATTGGCGTTGATCGCGACCGCGCCATTCGGCAGGCCGCCGGCATCCACGTCCCGGGCGCGGACGTTCCACGAGGGTGTTCCGACATCCGGGTCGATGGCGACCGTGCGCATGATCCACATGGTGCTTGCGATGTTGTTGGCGAGCAGGGCGGCGCGGTTGCGGTCTTCCGCATCGATCGAAAGGCCGATCGCGCGCGCCTGCAGGCCGATCAGGCCCAGGATGCCGAGTGAAAACAGCAGCACCGAGACGAGGACTTCGATCAGCGCGACGCCCGACTGCGCGGCGCGTGGGGCAAAGCGTGCGGGGTGATGGTGGTGTTTCATCGCGCGGGGCATCCATCGGGATGGGCGTTGGAAAGCGTCTTGGCCGGATCGCACAGCCGCACTTGGCCGCCCAGTGCGACCAGCACGCGCAACGGTCGATCGGCATTCGGGATCGTGATGCGGTATTCGGCCGGTTGCGCGTTGCATGTCACGCCCGTCCCCGGCGACGTGTTGCCGACCACGCGGCCCAGCGAGTTGAAGCAAAGCGTCGCGGGGCCGGTGATCTGGACATCGGGCGCCAGACCGGTCAGTCCACCTCCCTCGATGAAGGTGGAGCCGGTTTCGTCGGTGAGCAGCGGTATGAAGTTGACCGACCAGTTCGCGCCGTTTTCCACGGCCGTCAAACCGTCCGACGGGTTCGTGTCGGCCGTCAGCGAGAACACCGTCTGGCGGCTGCGCCGCACCGCCTCGGCCTGCGCCAGGCGAAGGCCGTTCTGCAGCGTGTCGGCGACGGTGCGGATTCGGCTGTTGCGCACCCATCCGTTCATGGCCGGCAACGCCATTGCCATCAGGATGCCCAGCAGCACCACCGTCACCATCAATTCGACCAGCGTGAAACCGCGTGCGGCATGCGGCCGATGGACCGGCTTGGCCATCAGCAGCCCGACTTCTTCGTCGTCCAGCCGGTGGTGCATTTGGTCCAGCCCGAGCCGGTATTGAGCGTTGCGCGCGTGTTCTGCTGGTTGATGGTGAACTCGAAGCCGGCGGTCGGACCGCTGCCTGTGGCTTTCGCGGTGAACGCGGTGGCCGTCCACGTCGGGCAGGAGAGGGTGAAAGTGCCAGCTGTCGGCAGCTCCGCGCAGGGAGCGAGGAAGGTGGTTCCGACCGATGCATAAGTCCGGTTGTCCTGGAAGTGCCGCTCCATGTTGGCGCGCAGGACGGACAGCGCGTTGTGCGCTTCCACGAGCTGGCCGCGCAACGCATAGTCCCGGTAGCTGGGGATCGCGATGGCCGCGAGGACGCCGATGATCGCCACGGTGATCATCACTTCGATCAAGGTGAAGCCTTGTCGATGGCTCATGCGCTGCTGCGGTGTCTGGCGTTGCTTCATGGGGATCTTTCGTGCCCGGCCCTGCGGCAGGGCAGGCGTCCAGGACACAGTTGTGAGACAGTGGGCCAAGAATGTCTCTAATTGTTTCCTAACGCAAAACCGCTCGTCCCCCTTCCGCAGCCATTCGTCGGCCGCGCGTCGGCACAATCGGCCGAATGACATCCCGCGCAGCCGCGTCCGCCGAGGCCGTCGCCCTCTCACCGAACGCCGTGCTTGGCTTCCGTGCCGCCCTGGTCGCGTTCCCTTTTCTCTGTCCGCTGGTCGCAGGCCCTTCGGTCCAGGCCTGGCAATTGCTCGCCACCTGGCTTTGCCTCGCGGCGATGCTGTTCGCCATGCCAGCCGGTCTGCCGGCGCGCCGCCTCCTGGCCTGGCTGGCCGCGGGGGCGGCCGCGATCGTGCTGTCGTGCGGGTTCGTGGTCCCGCACGGCACGGCGGCGCTGTGGCTTCCGCCGGTGCTGGCGCTGGGCGGCGTGGCGGCGGCGGCCTGCGTGGGCGTCGGCATGGCGCGCGGCGGCGCCGCCATGGCGGCGGTGCTGGCCTGGGGCATCCTGGCGGCGGGGCTCGCGAGCGCGGTGCTCGGCCTGCTGCAGTACTACGGTCTGGCCGAGCCGCTGGTTCCCTGGACCACCACGCCGCCACTGGGCCAGGCCTACGGCAACCTGCGCCAGCGCAACCAATTCGCCACGCTGATCAGCATGGCGCTGGTGGCGGCGCTCTGGGTCCATGCCACGCGCCAGCCGTCGGTGCGGGGCCGGCGCTGGCTCGCGGCAGCCATGCTGCTGCTGCTCGTGGCCGCGGCCGCGTCGACGTCGCGTACCGGCCTGCTCCAGTTGCTGTCGATCGTGGGCGTGGCCTGCTGGATCGCCTGGCAGGAGCGGCGCAAGGCGAGAAAAACATCAGAAGGAAGCGCCCGCTTCGCGCTGCCGTCGCCCTGGGCCTTGCTGGCGATGATTCCGGTCTACTTCGCGCTGGCCTGGCTGTTGCCGCAGCTCGCCGCCGGCGAGGTCGAAGGCATGATGCGCCGGCTGCAGCAGGGCGCGCCCGGCGACCACACGCGGCTGGTGCTGTGGCGCAACGTGCTTTCGCTGATCGCCGAGCGGCCTTGGGTGGGTTGGGGCTGGGGGGAACTCTCGTTCGCGCACTTCAGCACGCTGTACGAGGGGCCACGGTTTCCCGAGATCCTCGACAACGCACACAACCTGCCGCTGCACCTGGCGGTGGAACTGGGCGTACCGGCGTCGGTGCTGGTCTGCGGTGGTTTCGTGTGGATGGCGTGGGCGGCGCGGCCCTGGCGCGCGCGTGATCCCGCGCGGCTCATGGCATGGGGCATGCTCGGCGCGGTCACGCTGCACAGCCTGCTCGAATATCCGCTCTGGTACGGGCCGTTCCAGCTGGTGTTCGGGCTCTGCCTCGGCCTGTTGTGGCCCGCCGCCCCGCGCGCCGCAGAAACGCGCGCCCGGCCGCGATGGCGCGCGCCGCCGGTGCCGGCTTCAACGGCCGCGGCCGTGCTGCTGGCGGTGGTCGCCTACACCGGCTGGGACTACATCCGCATCAGCCAGATCTACCTGCCGCGCGACGAGCGCCTGCCGGCGTATGAGAACGACACGCTCGCCAAGGCCCGGCAGTCGTGGCTGTTCGCGCGGCAAGCCGGCTTTGCCGAGGTGACGCTCACGGACGTGACACGGTCCAACGCGGCCGCGGTGCACGCGCTGGCCGAGCGCACGCTGCACTTCTCGCCCGAGCCGCGCGTGATCGTCAAGCTGATCGAGAGTGCCGAACTGCTCGGCCGCCATGCCGAGGCGCGTGCCCAGGCCGAGCGCCTTCGCATCGCCTTTCCGGCCGAGTACGAACGCTGGCTCCGGGGCGAGGCTGTCGACCGCCGCGGCGCGCCGTAGCGCGCAGAGGCCTCAACCGGCGACGTAGCTGCCGGACTTGCCGCCGTGCTTCTCGAGCACGTGCACGTCGGTGATCCGCATGCCGCGGTCCACGGCCTTGCACATGTCGTAGATGGTGAGCAGCGCCACCTGCACGGCGGTCAGGGCTTCCATCTCGACGCCGGTCGGGCCCACCGTTTCCACCGTCGCGGTGCAGGTCACCTGGGGACTCTGGCCCGACTCGGCCAGCGCGAAGGCCAGCGCCACGCGCGTGAGCGCCAGCGGATGGCACAGCGGGATCAGGTCGCTGGTCTTCTTGGCCGCCTGGATGCCTGCGATGCGCGCAATGCCGAGCACGTCGCCCTTCTTTGCGGTGCCCGTCTCGATCAAGGCCAGCGTGGCGGGCTGCATCTCGATGCGGCCGGTCGCCACGGCCACGCGGTGCGTGGCGGGCTTGGCCGCAACGTCGACCATGTGGGCCTGGCCTTGCGCGTCAAAATGGGTGAGGGGGGTACTCATGGGGTGAACATTCCGTGGGGAAATGCATCATACGAGCCCCACCCATCGACGAGGAATGCCGCGCTTGACGACTTCAGCCAAGACTTCCAGACCTTCTGCCGTGCCTGTGCTGCGGTCGCTCTGTGCGGCCGTGCTGATCGCGTCGCAGGTGCTTTTGCCGGTGCCGGCCCGGGCGCAGCTGCAGGTGCTCCCGGGCATGGGCGATGGCGGCGAGATGACCGCCAGCGCCGAGCGCCAGCTCGGCGACCAGATCGCGCGCGAGCTCTACCGCGACACCGACTACATCGACGATCCGGTGGTCGGCGCCTATGTGCAGGAGATCTGGCAGCGCCTGATGGCGGCCGCGCGCCAGCGCGGCGAGCTCACGCCCGAGCTCGACGAGCGCTTTGCCTGGAAGGTGCTGCTCGGGCGCGACCGCAACATCAATGCCTTTGCGCTGCCCGGCGGCTACCTGGGCCTGAACATGGGCCTGATCGCCGCGGTGGGCAGCCGCGACGAACTCGCGACGGTGCTTGGCCACGAGCTGTCGCACGTCACGCAACGCCACATCTCGCGGATGATGAATCAGCAGGGCAGGCAGATGCCGCTGATGATCGCCGGCCTGATCCTCGGCATGATCGCGGCCAGCAAGAGCCGCAATGCCGATGCGGGGCAGGCCGTCATCATGGGCAGCCAGGCGCTCTTCATGCAGAACCAGCTGAGCTTCTCGCGCGACATGGAGCGCGAGGCCGACCGCGTGGGCTTCGGCGTGATGACGCAGGCCGGCTTCGCGCCGCAGGGCGCGGCGACCATGTTCGAGAAGCTGCAGTACGCCTCGCGGCTCAACGACAACGGCTCGTACCCGTACCTGCGCAGCCATCCGCTCAATTCGGAGCGCATCTCCGACATGCAGGGGCGCTTCCAGTTCCGCATGGACACGGTCGAGCCCCTGCCGCTCGCCATGGACCATGCCATGGTGGCGGCGCGCGCCCGTGCGCTCACGCGGCCCGGCGTCGATGTGCTGCGGCTCTGGGTCGATGCGGCCGCGAGTGGCGAGTTCGCGCGCAGCAGCCCGGCCCAGCAGGCCGGCACCTTGTACGCCGCGGCCTTCGCCGCCAAGGAGCTGCGCGACGCCAAGGCGGCCCGCGCGCTGGCCGAGCGGCTCGCGGTGCGCACGGCCGACGACGCTCCGGCCGCCAGGCTGGCCCGCTGGCTGCAGGCCGAGATCGCGCTGGCAGCCGGCGATGCGCCGCGCGCCGCAGGCCTGCTCGATGCCAAATCGAAGGAGCGGCCCGAGATGCTGCTCGCGGCCGAGGCCGCCGTGGCGACGCGCCAGCCAGCGCCGATGGTGCCGGTGCTGCGCGACTGGGTGGCCGCGAACCCGCGCGACGCGACCGCGTGGCGCGCGCTGGCCAGCCTGTACGTGACGCAGGGCGACACCGTGCGCGCGGTGCGTGCGGAGGCCGAGGCCAACGTCGCGATCCTCGACTATCCCGCGGCGCGCGACCGCCTCAAGGCCGCGCAGGAACTCATGCGCCGGCCGGGCGTGCCGGTCGATCACTACGAGGCGTCGATCATCGACAGCCGCGCGCGGGCCGTCGACGTGCTCGTGAAGCGGCAGGCCGAAGAGCCGCCGCTGCGATAGCGCGGCGGCTCAGCGTTTCGCGAGCAGGCCGCCGAGCGCGGCCTCGATGACCACGCCGAGCAGCGAGTAGATCAGCGAGCCGATCAGCGCCGCCAGGAAGCCGTTGACCTGGAAGCCGCCGAGCAGCCCAGAGGCGGCCCAGAACAGCAGCGCATTGATCACGAACAGGAACAGCCCGAGCGTGACGATCGTGACGGGCAGCGTCAGCACCACCAGCACCGGCCGGACGATCATGTTGAGCAGGCCGACGATCGCGGCCGCGATCAGGGCCACCCCGAAGTTGTTGATCTGAACGCCGGGATAGATGTAGGCCACCAGGAGCAGCGCCACCGCGCTGAGCAGCCATTTGATGATGATGCGCATGGCCGCAGGATAACCCAGGCACCCGCAAAACAACGAGCCCCGGGGCGTTGCCGCACCGGGGCTCGTCGAGAACGCAATTGCGCAGCTATTCGGCCAGCTCGTGGGCCAGCACCAGCAGCGTGCCCATGCCCATCACGGCACCGGGGAAGGTCCAGCCCGACTGGCGCCGGGGCGTCTGGTCGGGCGTGATCGGCTCCAGGTCGACACCGATCTTGGGGCGGCGGGCATCGACCACGTGCGTGGCGGCATGCTCGCGCTTCAACTGCTGCGTGAGCTCCATGAGCGGCCCCTTGGCGAGCACCGGCGTGACCTGCCCGCCATTGCGCTCGAGCAGCGGCAGCAATTGCGCCTGCACCTTGCTGAACCACTTGGCGCGCCAGTTCTCGCGTGCACTGTGGCTCACCCACTTGCTGATGCGGTGCGTCATGCGCGGCGCGCATGCAACCAGCACCCAATGCCGGGCCACCACGCTGTCCGCGTCCGGAGCGAGTTCTGCGAACTGCTCTGCGGCGTAGCCGGCGTCGTCGACATAGAGAATGATCTTTTCCACGGTCCGCTCCTTGATGGGGTGGTGAGGGTGGCAGAGGCGGCCCGGCGAGCGGAGCGCGGCCTCTGCCGGCGGCGGCTGCGATCAGCTGCCGTGGGTGGTGGCGGTTGCGGCGGGATGCCGGCGCGCCTGGCGCATCGCCACCCACTTGCCGATCACCAGCACCAGCAGCGCACCGAAGATGCCTGCGGCGTAGCGGATGATGTCGGTCTGCGGCACCTTCGGCACCCAGGTCCAGGCGGCGGTGTTCGCAAGGGCGGGGTCGGACACGGCCATCGTGCCGGCAATCCAGCCCAGCAGCATGCCGCCGAGCGTGATGATCATCGGGAAGCGGTCCATCAGCTTGATGACCAGCTGGCTGCCCCAGACGATGATCGGGATGCTCACCAGCAGGCCGAAGATCACGAGCGGCATCTGGTGGGTTTCGCCCGCGCCCTGCGCGGCGCCCGCGATGGCGATCACGTTGTCGACGCTCATCACGAGGTCGGCAATGATCACGGTCTTGACGGCGCCCCAGAGCTTGTCGCTGGCGGCGATGTTGCCGTGCGCATCGTCATGCTCGGGCGCAAGCAGCTTCACGCCGATCCACAGCAGCAGCACGGCGCCTGCCAGCTTCAGGAATGGAATCGCCAGCAGCGTGAGCGCGAAGAAGATCAGGATGACCCGCAGCACGATGGCACCGGCCGTGCCCCACAGGATGCCTTGCGTGCGCTGGGCGGGCGGCAGCTTGCGGCATGCCAGGGCGATGACGACGGCGTTGTCGCCGCCGAGCAGGATGTCGATCATGATGATCTGACCGACCGCGACCCAGAACTCCGGGGTCATGAACTGTTCCATAGATTCCTCTTGTCTTCGTTTCGATTCATCCCGTGCAGGAATATTCGAAGCGATGACGAAGACCGGGGTGACGACCGGGAGTCGGGAACGCTTCGACCAAACCTGCGCAGGTTCAAATCGAAGGTCTTGCTCGACGACGCGCACCCCAAAGCAGGGCATGCATCGCCCGACAGGCCGGAAGTGTTGTGCTTCGTATTGACGACCTGTCGATTCCCGCCATGGTGGATGGCAGTCGGGAGCTACTCCCCTTCGTGCGCGAATTAGATCATCGCGCCCCCCGATCTGGCAACCGAAAGTTTTCGGCAGTTTTGCACGGATGGCTGGAAAGCCTTGCGGAGATTGCCTCATGTGCTATCGAATGCATAGCATCAATTAACCTCCGGCGGCCCTGGGGAATTGCGGGACTATGATCGCCGCTCGCTGTTTTTTCACTTTCATGGCCGCCATTCACATCACCGACATCGAGGCCGCCATCAACCACTGGCGCGCCAAGCGTCCTTCGCCCGACGGCATCACGCTGGCGCCCGAATTGCGCGCGCTCGCCGAGGTCTACGCGCTGATGGTGTTCCATCACGAGGACGAGGTTGCCGAGGCCGGTTTTCCCGCCGAGGCCTGGGCCGCCTGGCTCGACTGGTATCACAGCACGCCCGACACGCCCTGCATCGCGATCTGCTCCACCAGCCAGGGCGACGACGAGTGCAAGGGCTGCGGCCGCACCTTTGACGAGGTGCAGCACTGGCCCGCGATGACGCCGGCCGAGAAGCGGTCGACCTGGCGCCGCATCACCATGGAAGATTCGGCCTGGCGCTTCAACCGCTATGCGGAACGCGCGCGCGAGGCCGAGCCGCCGCAATGGCCCGACGATCCCGCCGAGCCGCTCGGCCCGGACGACACCCCCTGAAAGGCCATCGCATGCGCCGCCTCGCCCAAGCCCCCAACCTCGCGATCGCCACGCTGTGGGTGCATGCCTTGCGGGAGGAGGGCATCGAGGCCAGCGTGCAGCGCGAATTCCTCGGCGCCGCAATGGGCCACCTGCCGCCCGACCAGTGCCTGCCCGAGATCTGGATCGACGACGACAGCCGCTTCGAGCTGGCGCAGCAGGTGCTGCATGCGGCGCAGCATCGGCCGCAGCGCGATTGGCACTGCACCTGCGGCGAGCGCATCGAGGGCGGTTTCGAGCAGTGCTGGCAGTGCGGCCGGATGATGCCGGCAGCCTGACGGGGAACGCCGGGGCGCCGGGGCCTACTTCCAGCGCTGGAGTTCGACGTCGATGCTGCGGCTGCCGTCGCCCAGCGTCAGCGTGCTCTCCTGGATCGTCGCCTGCAGCTGCATGCTGCGCTGCGCGAGGAGGGCGAGCGCCTGCGAGGCCTCGGTGGGCACGCGGTACACCTGCAGGTTCTGCGGCCGCGAGAGCTTGCCTTCGATGCCGCGCCACCAGATCTCGGCCGCGTGGTTGAAGCAGTAGACGATCACCTCGTCCGCCTTGCCGCAGGCCTTGATGACGGGCTTGTCCTCGGGCTGGCCGACCTCGATCCAGAGCTTGGTCTCGCCCGTGAAGTCGCGCAGCCACACATCGGGCTCGTCGACGTTCGACAGGCCCGCACCGAAGGCCAGCGTGCCGTCGCCATGGCACACGTCCTGCAGCTTGTGTGCATTGAGCGCCAGCGCGACGAGCCGGATCATCATGCGCTCGTCGGTCTCGCTGGGGTGGCGCGCCAGCGTCAGCGCATGATCGGCGTAGTAGCCGTGGTCGATGTCGGCCACCGCGACGGTGGCCTTGAAGATGGTGGATTTGAGGGCCATGGGTGCGCGGAGTGTATGCGCCCCCGCGGCCTGGCTCAGAACGCGACCGACGCCTGCAGGTAGACCGTGCGCGGCTGGCCCACGTACTTGCCGCCGTTGTTGTCGACCGAGCGGTTGTAGTAGCGGCGGTCGAACAGGTTCTTGATGCCGACCGCCAGCTTCAAGTTGCTCATGGACGGACCGAAGTCATAGGCCGCCCGCAGGTTCATCGTGGCGTAACCGGGAATGTCGCCGAGCCGGCCGGTCGAATCCTCGATCGTCACGTAGCTGCCGCCGTCGTCCGGCGAGCCCGGCGAGCGCTGCTTCGATTGCGCGTACACATCGGCGTTGAAAGTCCACGGGCCGCGCGCGTAGCGCGCGCCGAGCGTCGCCACCTGGCGCGAGTAGAACGGCAAGTCGCGCCCCGCGAAGGCGCCGGCCTTCGAGGTGGCCTGCGTGTAGGTGTAGGTTGCCGATACCGACACGCCCTTGAGCGACGGGCTGAGGCTGCCGAGCTCGTAGCGCAGCGCCGACTCCAGTCCGCGATGGCGAGTGGCGCCGAGGTCGGTCCATTGGCCGACATCGCCCGTGATCGAGCGCGCCAGCAGCAGCTCCTTGTCGAAGTCGATGTTGAACAGCGTGAATTCGCCGCTCCAGCTCTCGCCCTTGTAGTGCGTGCCGATCTCATAAGTCTTGGCCTTCTCGGGATGCAGGCCGGTGGTGGACTGCGCGAGCTGGGCGTACTGCTGCGGGCCGAACGAGACGCCCGCGTTCGCGAACACCGACCAGCGTTCGCTCATGCGGTAGAGCACCGACAGCGTCGGCAGCACCTCGTTGGAATCGATCTTCGGATAGCTCGCGTTGGTCACGCGGTTGTTCGCGAGCGTGAACACGTCGTTGTGCGAGCGAATCGATTCGTAGCGCACGCCGGGCGTGATCGTCCAGTTGCCGAAGTCGATGCGGTCGTCGATGTAGAAGGCCTGCGCGGTCGTGCCCCCGCGGCTCGACTGGTAGGCGGGCCGCGCGCGGGTGTAGGCGTCGTAGCCCGGCTGCGGGGCGTAGTAGCTGCTGCGCGTCGCCACTTCCGACGCCTCTTCCTTGAGGTAGCGCAGGCCCACGCTGATCTCCTGCACCACGCTGCCCGAATCGATCAGCCGCGAATAGCGGGGCTCGATGGCGTAGGTCTTGTAGTCGCGCGGTGCCGTCGTGAGGCGCCGCCGATCGCGATTGGCACCCGTTCCCTCCTGCTCGAGGAAGCTGCCACGGAAAGAGTCGATGTAGTAGCCCAGCAGCTCGAACTTGTTCACGCCGTCGTCGTGCGTGTACTTGACCGAGCCGTCGGTGCGGCGCCCCGCGAATTCATCGAACGCGCGGTCCGACTGGAACGGATTGGCCGCGAACTGCGCCGTCGTCAGGCCGCCGGGCATGCGGCCACGCCCCTCGAAGTGGTGCAACGACACCGCGATGTCGTCGGTCTTCGAGAGGCGGTAGGCGCCCTTCAGCATCAGGTCGTCGATGTGCGTGCGGTCGTTGCGCTCGCGAAAGCCGTCGCCGTGCGTGCCCGAGTAGAGCAGCGCCAGCCCGAGGCCGTTCTCGTTCGTGCCGCCGACGAACAGGCTCGGCGTGGTCTTGACGCCGCCGCCATGGCTCGCGCTTTCCACGCCCACGCTCACTTCGCCTGCGAACTGCTTCGGGATCGAACGGGTCACGAAGTTGATGATGCCGCCCACGTTCTGCGGACCGTAGCGCACCGAGCCCGCGCCGCGCACCACGTCCACGGCCTCGAGGCTGCCGAGCGACAGGGGCGCGAGCGACAGCTGCGGCTGGCCGTAGGGCGCATAGGCCAGAGGCACGCCGTCGAGCAGGATGGTCGAGCGCGGCGAAAGGCGCGAGGTCAGCCCGCGCACGCCGACGTTGAGCGAGATGTCGCTGCCGCCCGTGCCGTTGCTTTCCTGCACCTGCACGCCGGGCACCTGGCGCAGCACGTCGCGCACGCTGGATGCGCCGCTTTCCTGGATCTGCTGGCGCTCCACGATGCTGCGCGCGCCCGCATGCTCGAGCACCTTGGTCTCGCTCGGTGTACCGAGCCAGTCACCGGTGACGGTGACCGCCTCGAGCGACTGCGGCCCGGCAGCCGGCGCGGCCTCGGCCGCAAAGCTCTGGAAACTCACCGGGAACAGCGCCATCACCAGCGCGGCGCACTTCGTTTGCTTGAACAAGGGATCTCCTCGGAATGTCGAATCAGGGAAATGGAAACAGGATCGCCAGCGCCTCGGCTTCAGGACCTCGCACGCCGTCCGGACGTGGCGTTCTGCCGCGCTGCAGCGGCCACCGTGCGGCGGCGCCACCAGAGCCAGACGCCGCTCAGGCCCAGTCCGCCGAGCGCGAGGCCGAGCAGTGCCACGAGCGCTTCATGCGCCGGCCCGCCGAGTGCGCCGGTGTGCAGCGGGTAGATCACCGCGACCGCGCCGTTGCCGACGTCCAGGTCCTGCCAGCGGCGCACCGCGAGCACGTCGCCCGTCTGCGGATGCAG
Organism: uncultured Variovorax sp.; assembly: GCA_946478645.1. The sequence goes on along the minus strand of CAMLCW010000004.1, from coordinate 26,531 downwards.
CCAGACCGAACCGATGCCGTTCGGATGCGGGTCGTCGGGCAGCCGAAAGCGCACCCGCATCGGCCGGTCCGGCTTGGCCGGCACCTGCGCGTAGCCGATCGGCTGGCCCGGAAATACCTGCTGCGCACGGGCGACGAGTTCGTCGAGTGAAAGCCGCGGTCCGGTGGGCACTGCGCCTTTGGGCACTGTCGGCGGCTTGACCTGCTGCTGCCCAAGCGCCGCCGACACGAAATTGCCCAACGGGCGCCAAGCCATGTAGGCGCCGGTGAACACCGACACCGCAATCAGCAGCCCGAGCACCGCGCCGCCCGTGCGGTGCAGGTCGAACAGCCCGCGCAGCAGGCCCTTGTCGAGCGAGATCCGCAGCGACGGCGGCCAGCGCGTCGGCCACCAGAGCACCACGCCGGTCACCAGCAGGAACATATAGGCCAGCGCGGCGAACGCGAGAATGCCCTTGCCGGTGTCTTCCATCAACAGGCTGCTGTGCAGCTCGAACAGCAGGTTGTACGCGCCTTCGTGCGTGCCGCGCCGGCCCTGCTCGGCGCCGGTCGCGGGGTCGAGGTAGAGCGTGCCTTTCCAGCCGCCGCGCACCAGCACCCAGAGCGTCTCGCCGGCCTGGCGCGGCGGCCGCAAGGTGAAGTTGGTGTCCGGGCCGAACTCGGCCAGGATGCGTTGGCGCAGCGGCTCGAGCGGCAATGCCGGCGCGCCCGCACCCGGCACTGCGGCGCCTGTGCTGCGCGCGACGAACAGGTCGGCATTCGCGTAGCGGTCGACCGGCAGCGCGATCACCAGCACGGCGCCGAGCAGCGCCGCGAGCGCGAGAACCGGCCCGAGCGACAGGCCGATCCAGCGGTGAAGTTGGAGCCAGAGGCGTCTCAGGGGCGCGCGCAGCATGAATGGCCGGGCCTTCGGAGCCCCGTTCGGCCTCAGATTCTGCTGGCGAGCTCGGCGGCCTTGCCCACGTAGCTCGCTGGCGTCATGGCCAGCAGCCGCGTCTTCTCTGCCTCGGGAATGTCGAGCGAGCGGATCAGCCCGTGCAGGGCTTCGGCCGTCACGGTCTTGCCGCGGGTCACTTCCTTGAGCTGCTCGTAGGCGCCTTGCACGCCGTAACGGCGCATCACCGTCTGGATCGGTTCGGCCAGCACTTCCCACGAGGCATCGAGATCTTCTGCCAGCGCTTCCTCGTTGATCTCGAGCTTGCCCAGGCCCGTGGCCAGGCTGGCATAGGCCAGCGTCGCATAGCCGAAGGCCACGCCGATGTTGCGCAGCACCGTGCTGTCGGTCAGGTCGCGCTGCCAGCGGCTGACCGGCAGCTTCTCGCTCAGGTGGCGCAGCACCGCGTTGGCCAGGCCCAGGTTGCCTTCGGCGTTCTCGAAGTCGATCGGATTGACCTTGTGCGGCATGGTCGAGGAGCCGATCTCGCCCTTCTTGAGCCGCTGCTTGAAGTAGCCCAGGCTCACGTAGCCCCAGATGTCGCGCGAGAAGTCCACCAGGATGGTGTTGATGCGCGCCACCGCGTCGAACAGCTCGGCCATGTAGTCGTGCGGCTCGATCTGGATGCTGTAGGGCTGGAAGCTCAGGCCCAGGCCGAGCGGCGCGGGCGTTTCGACCACCTTGCGGCTGAACGCCTCCCAGTCGAAATCGGGCCACGCGGCGAGATGGGCGTTGTAGTTGCCCACGGCCCCGTTCATCTTGCCGAGCAGCTGCACGGCCGCGATCTGCGCGCGTGCCTTCGACAGCCGCACCGCGACGTTGGCGATTTCCTTGCCGACCGTGGTCGGACTCGCGGTCTGGCCGTGGGTGCGCGACAGCATCGACACGCCCGCGAACTGGTGCGCCATCTCGCGCAGCTTGGCGATCAGCCCGTCGATCGCGGGCAGCAGCACCTTCTCGCGCGCCGCCTGGATCTGGAGCGCGTGGCTGGTGTTGTTGATGTCCTCGCTGGTGCAGGCGAAGTGGACGAACTCGGCCGCGGCCAGCAGTTCCGGGCGCGCCTCGAACTTCGACTTGATCCAGTACTCGACCGCCTTCACGTCGTGGTTGGTTGTTTTCTCGATCTCCTTGATGGCGAGCGCATCGGCCTCGGAGAAATGGGACACCAGCCCCAACAGGTACTTGCGCGCGCCGCCCGTGAGCGGCTTGAATTCGGCGAAGCCGCAGTCCGACAGCGCGATGAACCATGCCACCTCGACCTGCACGCGCCGGTGCATGTAGCCCTGTTCGCTCATCAGCGGACGCAATGCCGCGAGTTTGGCCGCATAGCGGCCGTCCAGTGGGGAGAGGGCGGAGACGGTGGAGAAGCTCATGCCCGAATTTTAGGCGGCCCTGGCGGCCCGCATCCGCGACACTCCCCAGGCCGCGCTTTTCGGCGTTCCCCTAAAATGGCTCCGAACAAACGTTACCAATCCAGAGGGAGAGAGTCTTCATGAAACTGATCGGATCGGCCGCCAGCCCTTATGTGCGCAAGGTGCGCGTGGTGCTGGCCGAGAAGCGGCTCGACTACCAGTTCGTGCTCGAAGACGTCTGGTCCGCCGACACCACCATCGCCCATTCCAACCCGCTCGGGAAGGTGCCCTGCCTCATCATGGAAGGCAGCGAGGCGATGTTCGATTCCCGCGTGATCGTCGAATACCTCGACACCCTGTCGCCCGTGGGCAAGCTCATTCCGCAGCAGGGCCGCGAGCGTGCCGAGGTCAAGACCTGGGAGGCGCTGGCCGATGGCGTGATGGATGCGGGCGTGCTGTGGCGGCTCGAGGCCACCTGGAGCGGCCGCGGCGACGGCGAGCGCAGCGCGGCCTGGATCGAGCGCCAGCGCGCCAAGGTCGAAGGCGGCATCGCGGCCATGGCCAAGGGCCTCGGTGAGAAGCCGTTCTGCAGCGGCATCCACCTGAGCCTGTCGGACATCGCGGTCGGTTGCGCGCTCGGCTGGGTCGGACTCCGTTTTCCCGAGATCGACTGGCGTGGCGCCCATGGCAACCTGGCCAGGCTGTACGACAAGCTGATGCTGCGACCCAGTTTCATCGACACCCAACCGTGAAAAAAGGCGCCAACGGCGCCTTTTTCAATGGCGTCACGCCTGCGGCTGCGCCCGTTCCCGTTCGGAAAATATAAAAATGCTGCGAGGCGCCCCGACGCGAAGGAGGGAGGGAGGGAGGAGGAGAAGAATCACCTCGGGATTTCAACCAGACTGGACGCCTGGAAGACCTCGCAACATGAAAACCGGAGGGCATTGGCTGCCCCACGCTCGTTATGAGCACAGTGTGCCAGTCCGGTTCCCGCCCCAGTGGTAAACGTTTGTGACCAACGGTTGCCGCTCGTCATGCCTCCTCAGTGGGCGGCAAGCTGGCTCTCGATGACCTTGACGAACGCCGCCTCGTCGGGCGCCGTCATGCTCGACCAGGCCTGCACCACCTTGCCGTCGCGCCCGATCAGGTATTTGTAGAAGTTCCATTTCGGTGTGGTGCCCGAAGCGAGCGCGAGTTGCTTGAACAGCGGGTTCGCGTCCGCGCCGCGCACCGAGGTCTTGGCGAACATCGGAAACTTCACGCCGAAGGTGCTTTCGCAGAAATCGGCGATCTCCTTGTTCGAGCCCGATTCCTGCGAGAAATCGTTCGACGGGAAGCCGAGCACCACGAGGCCGCGCGCCCGGTATTTGCTGTCCAGTGCCTCGAGGCCCTTGTATTGCGGTGTGAAGCCGCAGAAGCTCGCGGTGTTCACCACCAGCACCACTTTGCCCGAATACTGGCACAACGACTGGGGTTTCTCGTCCTGCAGGCGCGCAAAGGTGTGCTGCAGCACGGCCGGGCAGGCGCCGCGTTCGGCGGCCGCGGCGGCAGACGGACCTGCCGTGCCGGCAGGGGCCTGCGCGAGCGCCGCGCCCTGGGCCAGCAGGCCTGCGGTCATCGCAGCGAAGTGCCAACGAAAGGGGATTCGCATAGGAGCTCCTGATGTCGATAAATGCACGAATCCGGCGTATCGGACCCTGCGTACAAACGCATCATCGTCCGTCTGTCACGGGCCGGCCAAGCTCAGCCGATTAAAATCGACGGCCTTAGAAAGATTTTGATGCTTTATCCAGAACTCTTCAGACAACTCGAATCCGTCCGCTGGGACATGGACAAGGACATTCCCTGGCAGTCGTTCGATGCATCGCTGCTGTCCGAAGAGCAGGCGCAAACCATCAAGATGAACGCCATCACCGAGTGGGCGGCCCTGCCGGCCACCGAGATGTTCCTGCGCGACAACCGCCACGATAGCGATTTCTCGGCGTTCATGTCGATCTGGTTCTTCGAGGAGCAGAAGCATTCGCTGGTGCTCATGGAGTACCTCAAGCGCTTCAGCCCCCAGCACGCGCCGACCGAGCAGGAACTCCACGAAGTCCGTTTCGATTTCGATCCGGCCCCGCCGCTCGAGACGCTGATGCTGCACTTCTGCGGCGAGATCCGCCTCAACCACTGGTACCGCCGCGCGGCGCAGTGGCACACCGAGCCGGTCATCAAGCACATCTACACCACGCTGAGCCAGGACGAGGCCCGCCACGGCGGCGCCTACCTGCGCTACATGAAGCGCGCCATGGAGAAGTTCGGCGACGAGGCGCGTGCCGCATTCACCAAGGTCGGCGTGCTGATGGCCAGCGCGCGCCGCACCGCGCAGGCGCTGCACCCGACCAACCTGCACGTCAACAAGGCGCTGTTCCCGAACGACACCATCCAGAGCCGCATGCCCGACCCTGACTGGCTCGAGCACTGGCTCGACAAGCAGATCAAGTTCGATGCGGTCTGGGAGAGCAAGGTCGGCGAGCGCATCCTGCACAACCTGAGCCTGCTGATGGACCGCAGCTTCAAGACCGTGCAGGAACTCAACCGCTACCGCAAGGAACTGGCCGCGAACATCGCGCCCAAGTCCGAATACCAGGGCGCCTGAGCCGCGCCGGCCCCGCCGGGCGGCGCGCCTGTCACAAACCCGGCCGGCCGGCCGTCTAGCGAGCATGGACGACCCGACCCTCGCTTTCGACAGCCACCGCCGCCGCCTCCAAGGCATCGCCTACCGCATGCTCGGCTCCGTCGCCGAGGCCGAGGAAGTGGTGCAGGACGCCTGGCTGCGCTGGCACGAAGCCGACAAGTCCCGCCTCGGGAGCACCGAGGCCTGGCTCGTCACCGTGGTGACCCGCCTCTCGATCGACCGCCTGCGCGCCGCCAAGGTCCAGCGCGAGCACTACGTCGGCGCCTGGATGCCCGAGCCGACCCTCACCGACTCGCCGGCCTCGCCCGAGGAACTGCTCGAGCGCGCGGACAACGTCTCCATTGCCTTCCTGGCCGTCCTCGAACGCCTGGCCCCCGAGGCGCGCGCCGCGTTCCTGCTGCGCGAAGTGTTCGATGCCGACTACGACGAGATCGCCAGCACGCTCGGCAAGAGCGAGGCCGCATGCCGCCAGCTGGTGCACCGCGCGAGGGCCCAGGTGCAGGAAGCACGGCCGCGTTTCGAGGTGCCGCGCGCAACCCACGAGCGCCTGCTGCGTGCCTTCGCCGACGCCGCGGCGCGCGGCAGCCTGCACGAACTCAAGGCGCTGATGGCCGAAGACGCCGAGCTGATCGGCGACGGCGGTGGCAAGGTGCAGACCTTCAGCAAGGCGCTGCGCGGCAGCCAGCGCCTGGCGCTGCTCTACTTCGCGCTCTGGCGCCGCATGGGCGCGGCAGTCCGCATGGAATTCGTCGACATCAACGGAGAGCCGGGGCTGCTGCGTTTCATCGACGGGCAGCTCGAATCGGCCCAGACCTTCGAGGTCGACGGCGAGCGCATCGCGCGCATCCGCGTGCAGCGCAACCCCGACAAGCTGGCGCGCATCGCGCGCCTGTATTCGCTCGATTCGTCCGCCGCGAAAAACTGATTCACGCGGCCCGTCACACCGCGAACCGCACGGTGCTCAGCGGCGCTCGACCACCATCGGCGCGATGCGAAGGTTCTCGCGCAGCTGCGGAACGACCTCGCCGGCCGCATCGCGCGAAGCAAACGGTCCCGCCTGCAGCCGGTGCGTCCCGGCCTCGCTGAAGACCCGCAGCTGCGGCGCCAGCGCAGGCAGTTCGCGCGCCGCCTGGCCCAGCAGGCGCTGTGCACCGTCGAGCTCGCGGAACGCGCCGAGCTGCACCCAGAAGCCCGCGGTTGCTGCGGGCGTGGTCGTTGCGGCGGGTGCCGGGCCGGGTGCCGCCGGCGCAGCCAGCGGTTCGAGCGGCGCGAGGTCGGTCACCACGATGGGCGCGCGCGGCGGCGGTGTGCCTGCGGGGGGCGCCGCCGCGGGCTGCAACGCCTGGGCCGCGGGCGCGACCGGTGTCGGCGGCACCACGGGCATCGTCGCCACTTCGGCCGCATTCGCCGCCACCGGCGCGAGCCAGGCCGCAGGCACTGCCACGGAAGCGCCTGCGGTGCGCGGGGCGGGGGCGGGCGCGGCCGCGGCATAGGCCGTGCCCGTGTCGCGCCGCCATGCGCCGGTGCGGATGTCTTCGTTCGTGATGCGCTCGATCTCGACCGGCGCCACGCCGCGGAGCAGGTCGAGCTGGAGTGCCGCGGTGTAGCTCAGGTCGATGATGCGGCCATCGACGAAGGGGCCCCGGTCGTTCACGCGCACGATCACCTCGCGGCCGTTGGCCGGGTTGCGCACGCGCGCGTAGCTCGGCAGCGGCAGCGTCCTGTGCGCGGCCGTCATGGCGTACATGTCGTAGGGCTCGCCGCTCGCGGTGGATGCGCTGTGGAACTTGCGGCCGTACCACGAGGCCAGGCCCGATTCGCGGAAGGGCCGGTCATCGGTGATCGGCTGGTAGGCGCGGCCCAGCACCGTGTAGGGCTTGCTCGTGCCGCCGCTGCTGCGGATGGGCTCGATGCGGGGCTCGGCGTCGGGCACGCGGTCGAGACCGGCGGGAATGTTCGCCGCCGGACCGTCGCGGCCGCTGCGCGGGCCGCTGGCGCAACCCGCGAGAAGCAGCGCCAGCGCGAGCGCGCATGCAGCCCACGGCGCATGAAGAAAACCGGCCGCGGACCTCATTCGCCGAACACCGCTTTCCAGAGCGCGAACATCGCGTCGCGCTGGGCTGCCAAGGCCGCCGGCGCGACCTGGGTCGGTTCCTCGTTGAGGCGCGCGCGGTGCTGCACGCGCCGCAGTTGGCGGTAGGCCGTGGCGGCCGCACGGCCGACGCCTTCGGGCAGCAGCCCGGCCGCTTCGGCCCGCAGCAGCAGCGCGATGTTGCCGAGGTTGGCAATGAGCTCGCGGTGCGCCGCCGAGGCCGAGAGCACGAGGAACTGCACCGCGAACTCGGCGTCCACCATGCCGCCGGGGCTGTGCTTGACGTCGAACCGATCGGCCTTGACGGGCCGTGCGCTGCGCACCTTGTTGCGCATCGCGATGATCTCGGCCTTCAGCGCCTCGCGGTCGCGCGGCGCGACGATCACCGCCTCGCGCACCTGGTCGAAGCGCTCGCCGAGTTCGGGGCTGCCGAGCACATAGCGTGCGCGCGTCATCGCCTGGTGCTCCCAGGTCCATGCGGTGTTGCTGCCGCGTCCGAGCTGGTAGCGCTCGTAGGCCTCGAAGCTGGTCGTCAGCAGGCCCGAATTGCCGTTGGGACGCAAGGCGGTGTCGATCTCGAACAGGTCGCCCTCGCGCGTCTTCACGGTGAGCCAGTTGATCAGTTTGCGCACGTAGGCGGCATAGACCTCGCCGGCGCGCTCGTCGTCGTCGTCGTAGACGAAAACGATGTCGAGGTCGCTGCCGTAGCCCAGTTCTTTCCCGCCGAGCTTGCCATAGCCGATGATCGCGAACTGCGGCACCTCGCGGTGCCGGTTGCGCACGTGCGGCCAGCACCAGCGCGCCGTCACGCGCAAGGTCGCGTCGGCCAGCGCGCTCAGGTCGTCGGCCACCTGTTCCACCGTGAGCCGGCCGTCCACGTCGCGCGCGAGCGTGCGGAACACCTCGGCATGGTGGGCGTGGCGCAGCAGGTTCAAAAGCCGCTCCTCGTCGGCCTCGCCGGTGCGGGTCAGCGCCGCATGGCGCGCCTCGAGCTCGCTCTCGAATTCGGCCGCCACGAAGCGGCCCGAGAGCATTTCGTCGCTCGCGAGCTCGTCGATCACGCCCGGGTGCTGCATCAGGTAGCGCGCAGGCCACTTGGCGGCGCCCAGCAGCCGCAGCAGGCGCTCCTGCACGGCCGGCCGCTCGACCAGCAGCGCCAGGTAGCTTTCGCGCCGCAGCAGCGGCTCGATCCAGTCGGCCCAGCGCAAGGCAGCCTCCACGTGGCGCGGCGCCTGTTCCGGTCCGTCGCCGTCGGCTTCTTCCAGCCATTGCCCCGTGCGCTGCACCAGCTGCCGCAGCCGCGCGCGCGTCTCGTCGCGCAGCGCGGTCATGCGGGGCTGTTCGCACCAGTCGCGCACGCGCTGCGCAAAGGCGGGTGGCAGGCGCTCGAGCAGGTCGGCCAGGTCGACCGGCGCGGCGGCCTTCCTGCCGCTGCACTTGCCGTTGCAGGGCTTGTCGCCGCCGAGCAGCTTGTCGAACTCCTGCGCGACGAACTCGCGGTGCGCATCGAGCTGCTCGAGGAACGGGCAGCAGTTGGCATAGCCCATGGTCTGCGCGATCCAGCGCAGGTCGTCGTCGGCCACCGGCAGCATGTGCGTCTGCTGGTCATCGAGGTACTGGATGCGGTGCTCGACCCGGCGCAGGAACTCATAGGCCGTGGCGAGCGTGTCGGCGGTCTCCTGCGGCATCAGGCCGGCGCGGGCCAGCCGCTGCAGCGCATCGAGCGTGGGCCGGGTGCGCAGTTCGGGAAACTGGCCGCCGCGCACCACCTGCAGCAGCTGCACGGTGAATTCGATCTCGCGGATGCCGCCGCGCGAGAGCTTCACGTCGTTCGCGCGCTCGGGCCGCCCGGCGCTGCGCCGCGCCGACTGCTCGCGGATCTGCCGATGCAGCGTGCGCAGCGAATCGAACACGCTGTAGTCGAGATAGCGACGGAACACGAACGGCAGCACCGTGGTGCGAAGGCTCTGCGCGAGCCCCTCGGACACGACGGCGCGCGGCGCCACCACCCGGCTCTTCATCCAGGCGAAGCGCTCCCATTCGCGGCCCTGCACCTGGAAATACTCTTCGAGCGCATCGAGCGAGACCACGCTCGGGCCCGAGTTGCCGTTCGGCCGCAGCGCCAGGTCGACGCGGAACACGAAGCCGTGCTCGGTGGTGTCGCCCACCAGCGCGTAGATGCGCTTCACGGCGCGCGCGAAGTATTCGTGGTTCGACAACCGGCCGCGGCCGTCGGCGTCGCCCCGGGTCTCGCCGTCGACGTCGTAGAGATAGATCAGGTCGATGTCGCTCGACACGTTGAGCTCGCGCGCGCCGAGCTTGCCCATGCCCACCACCCAGAGCTGCGCGCGCTGGCCGTCGGGCCCGATCGGGGCGCCGTGCAGCGCGTCGAGTTCCTGGCAGGCGTCGTGGCAGGCGATGTCGAGCGCGAATTCCGCGAGCTCGGTCACCGCGGTGGTCACCACGGCCAGCGGTGCCTGCTGGTCGCAGTCGAGCGTGACCAGCCGCTCCATCACGAGCTGGCGCACCGTGCGCAGCGCGTCGCCCACCGCGTCGCCGCGCGCGCGCAGCGCGTCGTAGGTCGCCGCCATCGCCTCGCGCCGCGGCGCGCCCGGCGCCAGCAGCGGCAGTTCGGCCGCGTAGCGGCGCCGCAGGCGCTGCACGAAGCGCGAGTAGGACGACAGGGGCGCGGCCTCGGGCGCAGCGGATGGCGTGGATGGCAACTGGTTCACACTGTTATCGGTTCCCGAGGAACCCGTCTGGATGTGGGCGGTCATAATTCCGGACACAGCGCGATCCTCAATGAACGACACGGCGTCTCCCCCTTCACGTCTGCTCAAGATCACCGCTGCGACCGCGCGCTGGCTGCTGGGTTTGCTGATCGCTGCATGGCTTCTGCTGGCGCTGTCAGTGGTTGTCCTACACGCGTGGATTGTGCCGCGAATCGGCGATTACCGGGGCGCACTCGAGGCCCAGGCCAGCAGGGCCATCGGGGTACCGGTGCGCATCGGCTCGATCACCGCGCGCTCCGACAGCCTCTTTCCGGCCTTCGAGCTGCGCGACGTGGTGCTCCATGATGCCCAGCAGCGAGAAGCCCTGCGCCTCGTGCGGATCGTCGCGAGCGTTTCGCCGCGCTCGCTCTGGCGCCTGAACTTCGAGCAGCTCTACATCGAGGGCCCGCAGATCGACGTGCGGCGCGACACGATGGGCAAGCTGCACGTGGCGGGCCTCCACATGTCGAACGACACCACCGGGGAGTCCCGCGCGGCCGACTGGTTTTTCGCCCAGCGCGAATTGGTGATCGAAGGCGGCACGGTGCGCTGGACCGACGAGCAGCGCCGGGCCGAGCCGCTGCTGCTGAGCGACGTGCGCTTCGTCGCGCGCAGCGGCGGCCGGCGCCATGGCCTGCGGCTCGATGCCACGCCGCCCGCCGGCTGGGGCGAGCGCTTCACGCTGCGCGGCCAGTTCCGCCAGCCGCTCTTGTCGGTGCGCTCCGGGCGGTGGCAGACATGGGACGGGCAGATCTACGCCGACCTGCCCTACATGGACGTGACCCGCCTGGGCCGCTACGTGTCGATCGATGCGCGCATCCGCGAAGGCAGCGGCGCGCTGCGCCTGTGGGCCGACGTGAAGGACGGCCAGATCGTGGGCGGCGCCGCCGACCTCGGCCTGCACCGTGTCGATGCCTCGCTGGGCCGCGGCCTGCAGCCGCTGGTGCTGCGCTCGGTCACGGGCCGGCTCGCCGGCCAGCTCAGCGAGGACTACCTCGAGTTCTCGACCGCGGCCCTGCAGTTCGACACCGCCGACGGCATGCGCTGGCCCGGCGGCAACCTGTGGCTGCAGCATGCGCCCGCGCGCGGGCCCACGCCCGAGCACGGCGCGCTGCGCGCCGACCGGCTCGACCTCGCGGCGCTGGCGCTGATCGCCGACCGCCTGCCGCTGGGCGACGCCACGCACCGGCTGCTCGACGCCTACGCGCCGCGCGGGCTGGTCGAGCGCATCGAACTGAACTGGCAGGGCTCGCTCGGCGCGCCCGAGCGCTACCAGGCCAAGGGGCGCATCAGCGGGCTGCGGGTCGCCGCGCAGCCCGCCGAGGCCGACCCGCCGCCAGCCGCGGGCACCGCGGCCGCGGCTGCCCACGCCAACGCCGGCACGCCCGGCTTGAGCGGCGCCACGCTCGAGTTCGACGCCACGCAGGCGGGCGGCAGCGCGGCGCTCGCCATCGCACAGGGCACGCTCGAATTTCCCGGCGTCTTCGAGGAGCCGGCCATCCCGGTCGACCGGCTCTCGGCCCAGCTCCAGTGGAAGCTCGACAGCGGCGCGGCGCAGCTGCAGGTCTCGAAGCTGCGCTTCGCCAATGCCGACGCCGAGGGCGAAGCCGAAGCCAGCTGGCGCACCAGCGACCCGGCCGTGTCGGCCGGCCGCTCGCGCTTTCCGGGCGTGCTCGACCTGCAGGGCCGGCTGCTGCGCGCCGACGGCACGCGGGTGTACCGCTACCTGCCGCTCGACATTCCCCAGCACACGCGCGACTACGTGCGCAGCGCCGTCACCAGGGGCGTCGCGAGCAGCGTCGATTTCAAGGTGCGCGGCGACTTGCACGACATGCCCTTCATGGACCCGAAGCAGGGCGAGTTCCGCATCGCGGCCAAGGTCAGCGGGGTCGACTACGCCTATGTGCCGCCGGCCTCGGCGCTCGCGGCCGCCACGGCCTCGAAGGCAGCCCGGCCCGCAGCGGTGGTGGCCGAGCCCGTCTGGCCTGCGCTGACCGGCCTGTCGGGCGAGCTGGTGTTCGAACGCGCGGGCATGCTGGTGCGCAATGCGCGCGGCAAGCTGGCCGGCACCGCCGGCCTCGAAGTGACGCAGGCCGAGGCGCAGATCGCCGACATGTCGCACGACGCCTCGCTGCTGCGCGTCGAGGCCCAGGCGCGGGGCCCGCTCGGCGAGCTGTTGCGCGTGGGAGCACCGCTGGTGGGAGGCGACACCGGCGAGGCGCTGGCGCGCGTGCGCGCCGCCGGCCCGGCCGAGTACCGGCTGCATCTCCAGCTCCCGCTCGCCGCACTCGATGCGGCCAAGGTGCAGGCCGGCATCGCGCTGTCGGGCCACAACGAACTGCAGCTCCTGCCCGAGGCACCGTCCTTCACCAACCTGAAGGGTACGGTCGGCTTCACCGAGACCGGCTTCTCGCTCGCGGGCGTGCAGGGCCGGCTCCTGGGCGGCGACATCCGGCTCGAGGGCCGGGGCCGTTTCGCAGGCCCCAACCGCGAGGTCGCACTGAAGGCGCAGGGCACCGCGTCGGCCGAAGGCCTGCGCGGCGCGCGCGAGGCCGAGTGGCTCACGCGCATCGCCGCCAAGGCCAGCGGCAGCACGCCCTACGCGGCCACTTTCTCGATGCGCGACGACGTGCCCGAGTTCTCGCTCACCAGCACGCTGCAGGGCCTGGCGCTCGACCTGCCCGCGCCGCTCGTCAAGGCCGCCGACGAGCCGATGCCGCTGCGCATCGAGAAGAAGGTGCTGCAGCGCGAGACCCGCAACGGCGTGGCCGTGCCGCTGCAGGACCAGCTCTCGGTCGAGCTCGGCCGCATCGGGCAGGCGCAGTACGTGCGCGACATCACCGGTGCCGAGCCGCGGGTGCTGCAGGGCAGCATCGCCGTCGGCCTGGCGGCCGGCGAGACCGCCAGCGTGCCCGACAGGGGCGTGCTCGCCAACATCAACGTCGCCAAGCTCGACATGCCGGCCTGGCAGGCGCTGGTCGGCCGTGCCGCCGAGGGCGGCAGCGGCGCGGGCGAAGCGGCGGGCGCCGAGAACGCGTCGATGGGCTACCTGCCCACGCGCATCGCCGTGCGCGCGAAGGAGCTCGGCATCGCGGGGCGCACGCTGCACGACGTGGTGCTCGGCGGCACGCGCGACGGCGCGCTCTGGCGCGCCAACATCGACGCCGCCGAACTCAGCGGCTATGCCGAGTACCGCCACGCGCAGGCCGGGCGCCTCTATGCGCGGCTCGCGCGGCTGAAGATCGCGCCCACCGAGGCGAAGCAGGTCGAGACCCTGCTCGACGAGCAGCCGGGCACGCTGCCTGCGCTCGACATCGTGATCGACGACTTCGAACTGCTCGGCAAGCGTCTCGGCCGCGCCGAGATCGACGCCGTCAACCGCGGCGGCGCGGGCCGCGAGTGGCTGCTCAACAAGCTGAGCTTCACCGTGCCCGAGGCCAGCTTCTCGGCCAAGGGCACCTGGGCCGCTTCGCCCGGGCGCGCCGCGAACCCGCGCCGCACGTCGATGAGCTTCAAGCTCGAGATCGCCGATGCCGGCGACCTGCTCGGGCGCTTCGGCATGCCCGGTGTGCTGCGGCGCGGCAGCGGCCGGCTCGAAGGCGAGGTCGCGTGGCGCGGCTCGCCGTTCTCGCTCGACTACCCGAGCCTCGACGGGCAGCTCCAGGTCAACGTCGGCGCGGGCCAGTTTCTCAAGGCCGAGCCGGGCCTGGCCAAGCTGCTCGGCGTGCTGAGCCTGCAGGCGCTGCCGCGGCGACTCACGCTCGATTTCCGCGATGTGTTCAGCGAGGGCTTCGCCTTCGACTTCATCCGCGGCGACGCGAAGATCCACAACGGCATCGCGAGCACCAACAACCTGCAGATGAAGGGCGTCAACGCCGCTGCGCTCATGGACGGCTCGGCCGACATCGTGCGCGAGACGCAGGACCTCCGCGTGGTGGTGGTGCCCGAGATCAACGCCGGCACCGCCGCGCTGGTGGCCACTGCGATCAATCCGGCCATCGGCCTGGGCACCTTCCTCGCGCAATGGGTGCTCAGCAAGCCGCTGGTCGCGGCGACCACGCAGGAGTTCCACATCGAAGGCACCTGGGCCGACCCCAAGATCGCCAAGGTGCCGCGGTCGAAGTGAACGGAGACCCAATATGAAAGTCGCAGCCCTCCAGATGGTCTCGGCCATCACGCGCGAAGCCAACCTCGCGCGCGCCCGCCAGTTGCTCTCCGCCGCGGCGGCGGCCGGGGCCGAGCTCGCGGTGCTGCCCGAGTACTTCTGCACGATGGGCGCACGCGACACCGACAAGCTCGGCCTGCGCGAGCGCGCCGGATCGGGCCTGGTGCAGGACTTCCTTGCCGATGCCGCGCGCGAGTACGGGCTCTGGATCGTTGGCGGCACGCTGCCCCTGGAGAGCCCCGAGGCCGACCGCGTGTTCAACAGCTCGCTCGCCTATGCGCCCGACGGCCGCTGCGTGGCGCGCTACGACAAGATCCATCTCTTCTACTTCGACAACGGCGCCGAACGCTACGACGAGCGCCGCGTCATCGCGCCGGGCACCGAGCCCGTGGTGTTCGAGCTGCCCTCGCGCGACGGCCACCGCTGGCGCGTGGGCATGAGCGTCTGCTACGACCTGCGCTTTCCCGAGCTGTACCGCGCGCTCGCGCGCCAGGGCGCCGACCTGCTGCTGGTGCCCAGCGCGTTCACCCGCACCACGGGCGCCGCGCACTGGGAAGTGCTGTTGCGCGCCCGCGCCATCGAGAACCTCGCCTGGGTGGTGGCGCCCGCGCAGGGTGGCACGCACGAGAACGGCCGCCAGACTTGGGGCCAGTCGATGGTGGTCGACCCCTGGGGTACGGTAATGGCGCAGCAGTCCGAGGGCGAAGGCGTGGTGCTGTTCGACCTCGACGCGGGCCAGGCGACGCGCATGCGCGCGCAGTTGCCCGCGCTGTCGCACTGCATCCTCTGATGCAGGCCCTGACCATCGCGCCGCCGCGCTGGGCCATGTCCGCATTCGTGCGGCTGCGCTCGCTCTGGCAGCGCTGGTTCCTCTGGCTGATCCTGGCGGTGCTGGTGTCGGCGCTGCTGGTCACCGTGGTCTGGCTCGCGGGGCGGCACGAGGTCGAGCAGGTGCAGGCGGCGCTCGACCGCGACACCATCGATGCGGTGGCCGACCTGCGCACCGGGCTGCAGCGCAATGCCCAGAGCCTGCGCGCCACCCAGGCCCTGGGGCTCGACCGCACGCACTGGCCCGAGGCGGCGGCCGCGCTGCTGCGCGAGCACCGCGAGTGGCTGCGCCTCGAGTGGCGCGATGCGTCGCTGCGTCCGCTGGCGGCCGTCAACACGCCGTACCGTGCCCGCCTGGTCGACGACCGCAGCCGCGGTGCCGAGCAGCCCGACGTGGCGTTGGCCTGCACCGCCGCGCGCAAGCTCGGCGGGCCGGCCTATTCGCCGAGCCACTACGTGCCGGTGCTCGCGGGTGCCGGCATCGAGGTGATGGAGCTCTGCGTGCCGATGGACGCCGGCGGCTTCCTCGTGGCCAGCTATTCGCTGCGCGACACGCTCATCGAACTGGTCGGCCCCACGCTCACGCGCGGCCAGGAAGTGGCTTTCACCGAGACCGACGGCACGCGGCTGGCGGCGCTCGGCACCTCGCGGCGCACCGGCACGCGCGTCTTCACGTCGCAGCAGCTGATCGACCTGCCCGGTAACGCACTGATGCTGCGCGTCGATGGCTGGCGCGCCGCGCCCGACCTGTTCCCGAACGTGCTCACCGGGCTGGTCACCGCGATCTCGATCGCGCTGGTCTCGGTGCTGGTGCTGCTCGCGCGCGACACGCGGCGGCGCCTGCGCGCCGAGCGCGACCTGGCCGACGCGCTCGCATTCCGCAAGGCCATGGAAGACTCGGTCATCACCGGCCTGCGCGCGCGCGACCTGCACGGGCGCATCACTTACGTCAACCCGGCCTTCTGCGAGATGGTCGGCTTCACGCCCGAGGAGCTCATGGCCGCCGGCAGCGGCGCCTCGATCGAGGCACCGTACTGGCCCACCGAGCTGGCGCACGAGTACCAGCAGCGGCAGGCGCGGCGCCTCGCGGGCGGCATGCCGCCGCGCGAGGGCTTCGAGTCCGTCTTCATGCGCAAGGACGGCACGCGCTTTCCGGTGCTGATCTTCGAGGCGCCGCTGATCAATGCGCAGCGCGTGCAGACCGGCTGGATGAGCGCCTTCATCGACATCAGCGAGCAGCGCCGCATCGAAGAGCTCTCGCGCGCCAGCCAGGAGCGCCTGCAGGCCAGCGCGCGGCTCGCCACCGTGGGCGAGATGGCCTCGCTGCTGAGCCACGAGCTCACGCAGCCGCTGGCCGCCATCGCCAGCTACGCCACCGGCTCGCTCAACATGCTCGGGCCGCAGGCGAGCGGTGCGCAGGCCGAAGTGGCGATGGCCGTGCGCCGCATCGCCGAGCAGGCCGACCGCGCCGGCCAGGTGATCCGCAGCGTGCACGACTTCGTGCGGCGGCGCGACCGCACGCGCGAGGCCGTGGCGCCGCAGGCGCTGGTCGACGCGGTGCTGCCGCTGGTGCGGCTGCAGGCGCGCAAGCTGGCCGTGAGCATCGAGGTGGTGTTCGAGGACCGGCTGCCCGCGGTCATGTGCGACCGGACGCTGGTCGAGCAGGTGCTGCTCAATCTCGCGCGCAACGCGATGCAGGCCATGGACGCCCCCGACAGCGGCCGCCGGCTGCTGCGGCTGCGCGTGGCGCGCGCGGTTGCCGTCGGCGGTTCCGCGGGCGCCGAGGAGGCGCGGCGCTGGATCGAATTCTCGGTCACCGATTTCGGCTGCGGCATCAGCGACGACGTCGCGGGCCGCCTCTTCACGCCGTTCTTCACCACCCGCCCCGACGGCATGGGGCTCGGCCTCAGCCTGTGCCGCACCGTGGTCGAGCAGCATGGCGGCGTGCTGATGTTCGAGCCGAACCAGCCCCGGGGCACGGTGTTCCGGTTTACCCTGCCGAGCACATGAAAAAAAACGGCACCCGGCGCTTCACGGACTGGATATGCAACCGCTGATCGATGGATTGATCTTTATCGTGGACGACGACGCCAGCGTGCGTGAGGCGCTCGCATGGCTGCTGCGCTCGCGCCGGCTCGAAAGCGAGCACTTCGCGAGCGCCGAGGCCTTCGAGCAGCGGCTGGCCGAGGGACCGCTGCCCGCGCAGCCGCTGTGCCTGCTGCTCGACGTGCGCATGCCCGGCACCAGCGGGCTGGTGCTGTTCGATCGGCTCGCCGAGCGCGGCCTGCTCGCGGCGATGCCGGTGATCTTCCTCACGGGCCATGCCGACGTGCCGACTGCGGTCGACGCGGTGAAGCGCGGCGCCTTCGATTTCTGCGAGAAGCCCTTCTCGGACAACGCCCTGGTCGATCGCATCGAACAGGCGCTCGGTGCGTCGCTGCGTGCGCTCGAGGTCGAGCGCGCCCGGCGCGGGCTCGTCGAGCGCATCGCCGAGCTGACCGAGCGCGAGCGCGACGTGATGCGGCTCGTGGTCGAAGGGCTGCCGAACAAGCTGATCGCCGACCAGCTCGCGATCAGCGTGCGCACGGTGGAGGTCCACCGCGCGCGCGTGTTCGACAAGATGGAAGTGAAGTCGGCGGTCGAGCTGGCCAACCGCCTCAGGGATCTCTAGCTCTTTTCGGCGACGAAGATCTCGACCCGGCGGTTCTGCGCGCGGCCGGCCGGCGTGGCGTTGTCGGCGAGCGGCTCGCGCGAGCCGCGGCCGTCGGTGGTCACCGCGGTGGTCGAGACGCCGCGCGCCACGAGGTGGTTGCGCACGCTGTCGGCGCGGCTCACCGAGAGGCGCTCGTTGCCTTCCTCGCTGCCCGTGTTGTCGGTGTGGCCGACCACGCGCACGCTCGCGGCGGCGGCGCTGCGCAGGCCTTCGGCCACCTTGTCGAGCACCTGGGCGAGATTGCGCTTCACGTTGGCGCGGCCCACGTCGAAGGACATCTCGTTCGGGATCACGAGGTGCAGCTGGTTGTCCGTGGTCTGCTCGATCACCACGCCGGTGCCCTTGGTCGCGCCTTCCAGCTCGGTCTTGAGCGCCTCCAGGCGCGCGGTCCAGCTGTTGGCTGGCGCGGCAGCGGCCTGCCCGCCTGCCGGCGCGGCAGTCTGGCCGGGCGTGGCCGACTGCTGCGAAGCGCAGCCCGCAACGAACAATGCGGCCGCAGCCGCACCCGAAACAACAAGCTTCCTCATGAGTTTTCCCTCTTTATGAGCATTGGAACAATGGCAATGGAGCGCCGGCCGCTCCCACCCGGCCGGCTTTCTTATTCTTTGGATTGTTCTGGATACCCGCTGCGATCAACCCCGTGGCGCGCGCTCGCCCACGTAGATCTCGACGCGGCGGTTCTGCGATCGGCCCGCCTCGGTGTTGTTGCTGGCCACCGGCTCGTGCGAGCCACGGCCCTCGATGCGGAACGCGGCGGCACTCACGCCGCGCGCCACGAGGTAGTCGCGCGTGCTTGCGGCACGGTCGACCGACAGCGGGTTGTTGATCGCATCGGAGCCGGTGCTGTCGGTGTGGCCGATGATGCGCACTTCGGCGTTCGGGTTGCCACGCAGGCCGCTCGCGAACTGGTCGAGCACCGGCGCGAAGTTCGGCTTGATGTTCGAGCGGCCCACGTCGAAGGACACGTCGCTCGGGATGGCGAGCTTGAGCTCGTTGTTCGGCGTCTGGGTCACGGCGACGCCGGTGCCCTGCGTGGCGGCTTCCATCTGGCGCTTCTGGTTTTCCATGCGCTGCGACCACAGGTAGCCGCCGAGCGCGCCGGCGGCGGCACCGACCACGGCACCGGTACCGATGGCGCCGCGGTTGCCGCCTGTGGCCGAGCCGATGGCCGCGCCGCCGAGTGCACCGATGCCGGCGCCGATGCCGGTGTTGCGTTGGGTGTCGGACATGCCGGCGCATCCGGACAGGACGAGGGCGGCGGCGGAGGTGGCGAGTACGAACTTTTTCATGGCGATCCCTTTCAAGGTTGAATCAGGCGGGCCACAGCTTAGCCTTGGCAAGTCTGCGATGGTACGGCCTTGCGCATCCGCTTGAAAGCATCAATCTATCGTATGAATGCCCGTGAATATTGAATTGTTTGCTACTAAAGTAATAGCGATAGAGCAAATCTCCGACATCCCGCCGCGGTCTGCGGCTACGGAAGAAATTCACATTCGGGGCGGCGGCTTCGGTTCGTCGGACGCGGGGTTGTCGGCCTCGTCATCGTGCAGTTCGCCCTTTTTCCGGCCCGAGAACATGGTCCACCAGACGATCAGGATGAGCACGAGCCCGGCAAGAAGGGCTTCGAGCAAAATCAAACCCATGAAAAATCGACTCCAGTGGCTGTCAGGGCTTGTAATCGTAGCAACGATTGCAGGTTGTTCCGTCAGCCCGCGCGCGCCGGACACGACGGCCCCACCTCCCGCCGTCACGCCTCCGCGCGACCTCGGTCCGCTGACCGGCTCGATGGCGCACCCCAAGAGCCGGTGGGTGCCGGTTGGCTGGTCGGAGCTGCCCGGCTTCGGCGACGATCCGCTGCACGAAGCCTGGATCGCGCTGCTCGCCAACTGTGCGCGGCCCAATGCGGCCTTCGCGCCGCTGTGCCGCGAGGTGCGCGAGCTCGCCATCGCCACGCCTGAGGAGCAGCGCCGCTGGGTGACCGAACGGCTCCAGCCCTACCGCGTGGAATCGCTGGCCGGCGCGAGCGAAGGCAAGCTGACGAGCTACTACGAGCCGGTGTACGAGGCCTCGCGCGTGCCGACCGCCACCTTCAACGTACCGATCTACCGGGCGCCCGAGGGGCTGGTGCCGCGCCGCCCCTGGTACACCCGGCAGCAGATCGAGACCCTGCCCGAGGTGCAGGCCGCGTTGCGCGGCCGCGAGATCGCCTGGATGGCCGACCCCATCGACGCGCTGATGCTGCACATCCAGGGCTCCGGCCGGCTGCGCATCACCGAGCCCGGCGGCGTGCAGCGCACAGTGCGCGTGGCCTACGCGGCCACCAACGAGCAGCCCTACCGCAGCGTGCAGCAATGGCTGATGTCGCAGGGCGTGACCAAGGTCGGCCGCTGGCCTGACGACACCAAGGCCTGGGTGGCGCAGAACCCACAGCGCCTGACGCAGCTGCTGTGGAGCAACCCGCGCTATGTGTTCTTCCGCGAAGAGCCGCTCAACGAGCTCGACGCCGCCTTCGGCCCACGCGGCGCGCAGGGCGTGCCGCTCACCGCGGGGCGCTCGATCGCAGTCGACCGCGAGAGCATTCCCTACGGCACGCCGGTCTGGCTCGCGTCCAGCGGCCCGGCCGCGCAGCTGCAGAAGCTGGTGGTGGCGCAGGACACCGGCAGCGCCATCGTCGGTGCGGTGCGCGCCGACTATTTCGCGGGCACCGGGCCCGATGCCGGGCGCCTCGCCGCGAGCATGAACCAGCCGTTGCGCCTCTGGGCGCTATGGCCGCGTCAGACCCCGGCGCCTTAGACGCCCCCCGAAGCGCCTGCGGCGCCTCCCCCCACTGGGGGGCGCACCCAGCGGCCTGGCAAAGCCAGCTCCGCGGGTGCACTGGGTTAGGCCGGTTGCTCCTGCGCGGGCGTCGAGATTTCATCGGGCCGTCATACGAAGTGCCTACCTTCGCGGGTTGTTCCTTTTCAACCCACGAAAGCATTGCGCATGACCGCAAACACCCGCACCGACGCCAACGGCATCGACCTCGACGATGTCGGCACCAACCCCACCTCGAACCCGTCCTTCACCGACCTCGTCGCAGCGCGCCTGAGCCGCCGGCAGCTGTTCGGCCTGGGCGTCGGCACCGCCGGCACCGCGCTGCTGCAGGCGTGCGGCGGCGGCAGCGGCGGCGGCGTGGCTTTCCCGATCATTCCGCCCGCACCGGCGCCGGCACCCGCGCCCGCACCGGCACCGATGAAGCTGAACTTCAACCCCGTGGCCAAGAGCCTGGCCGACGCAGTGGCCGTGCCGGCCGGCTACACGGCCAGCGTGCTCTACCGCCTGGGCGACCCGATCGCCGCCGGCGTGCCCGCTTACAAGAACGACGGCACCGACGATCCGGCCACCTTCGACCGCCGCGCCGGCGACCACCATGACGGCATGACCTTCTTCGGCATCGACGCGTCGGACAAGTGGGACGCCAAGAGCGCCTCGCGCGGCCTGCTCGTGATGAACCACGAAGCGATCACGCCCGTGTTCCTGCATCCCCAGGGCCAGACGGTCGTTGCAGGCGTGCGCACCAACGCCGACGAAGTGCTGCGTGAGTTCTACGTGCACGGCATCAGCGTCGTCGAAGTGAACAAGAACGGCAACACCTGGAGCTACAAGCAGGATTCGCGCTTCAACCGCCGCATCCACACGCTGACCGAGATGCACTTCTCGGGCCCTGCCGCCAAGACCGACTACCTGAAGACGAAATACTCGACCGACGGCAGCAAGACCCGCGGCACGCTCAACAACTGCGCCAACGGCACCACGCCGTGGGGCACCTACCTGACCTGCGAAGAGAACTGGGCCGGCTACTTCCGCCGCCTTGCCACCGACGACACGGCACGCACGGCCAAGGAGCTCGCATCGTTCAAGCGCTACGGCGTGACCAGCAGCGGCCGCGAGCTCTGGGCCACCGTCACGCCCGACACGCCCGACGACCTCTACGGCCGCTGGAACACCGAAGTCAAGGGCGCGACCGCCATCGACGACTACCGCAACGGCCACAACACCTACGGCTGGGTGGTCGAGATCGATCCGTTCAACCCCGCGAGCACGCCCAAGAAGCGCACCGCGCTGGGCCGTTTCGGCCATGAGGGCGCCTGCCTCGGCCCGGTCGTGGTCGGCAAGCCGCTGGTCTGGTACATGGGCGACGACTCGCGCAACGAGTACATCTACAAGTTCGTTTCCACCAAGGCCTGGGACGCGGCCGATGTCGGCGGCGGCATCGCGGCCGGCGACAAGTACATGGACGACGGCAAGCTCTACGTCGCGCGCTTCAATGACGACGGCACCGGCGTCTGGCTCGAGCTCTCGCTGGGCGTGAACGGCATCAGCTCGGACAACGCGAAATACGCGTTCGCCGATGCGGCCGACGTGGTGACCAACGCCCGCCTCGCGGCCGACGCGGCCGGCGCGACCCCGATGGACCGCCCGGAGTGGGCTTCGGTCAACCCGAAGACCGGCGACGTCTACCTGACGCTCACCAACACCAACGCCAGCGCGCGGCCGATCGACAAGACCAACGCCGCCAACCCGCGCTTCTACAACGACAAGAAGATGGATGGCTCCGACCAGAAGGGCAACCCGAACGGCCACATCGTGCGCTTTGCCGACGACAACGCCGACCCGGCCGCGCTGAGCTTCAAGTGGGACGTGTACCTGTTCGGCGCGCGCGCCACCGCGCCGGCCGACGTGAACCTGTCGCAGCTCTCCGACGACAACGACTTCTCGAGCCCCGACGGCCTGTGGTTCAGTGAAGCCGCGCCCGGCCTGCTGTGGCTGGAGACCGACGACGGCGCCTACACCGACGTCACCAACTGCATGCTGCTTGCCGCGCTGCCCGGCGAGGTGGGCGACGGCGGCGCGAAGACGATCACCAACGTCAACGGCGACACCACGCTCACGCAGAACACCTTCGTCGGCAAGGCGCCCGGTGCCGAAGGCCTGCGCCGCTTCCTCGTCGGCCCGAAGGACTGCGAGATCACCGGCATCGCCGAATCGGGCGACGGCCGCGCGCTGTTCGTGAACATCCAGCACCCGGGTGAAGGCACGGAAGAGGAGGACATCGACGAGCCGGCCAAGTTCATCAGCCACTGGCCCGACGGCGGCAGCGCCCGCCCGCGCTCGGCCACCGTGGTCATCACCAAGGATGACGGCGGCCTGATCGGCCTCTAAGTAGCAACATCAGCCTTCGGGCTGGCTTCGCTTCTATTTCAACGGCGCTACCGGCAACGGCAGCGCCGTTTTGTATCTGACCTGCTTTAAAGCAAAGCTCGAGCGGATCTTCTCGATCCCCGGAATCGGCGTGAGCTGCTCGAGGATGAACTTCTCGAGCGCCGCCATGTCGGCCACCGCGATGCGGATCAGGTAGTCGCTGTCGCCGGTCATCAGGTAGCACTCCATCACTTCGTCGTGCTCGGCGATGCGCTGCTCGAAATCGGCGAGCGACTGCTTGCTCTGCGTCGTGAGGCTGATCGAGATGAACACGTTGAGCCCGAGGCCCAGCGCCTTGGCATTGGCCAGCGCGACGTAGCGGTCGATCACGCCCCCGGCCTCGAGCGCCTTCACGCGCGCGAGGCAGGGCGACGGCGACAGGTGCACGCGGCGCGCAAGCTCGACGTTCGAGAGCGCACCGTCGCGCTGCAGTTCGTCAAGGATGCGCAGGTCGATGGCGTCGAGTTGCATGAAATCCTGCAAATTGGGTTTGGCGCGGCATTTTATGTTGAGGTGTTTTGCAACACCATGCGCCAGCAGTAGCAAATTTGCCTCGATGCAGCCTAAAGTGCTCGCATGAACGCCCCGATTTCCGCCGACCAGATGCGCGCGCTGCTTCTCGACGAAACGCTCTCGCACGACCCTGACCCCGCCGAGACCGCCGAATGGCGCGAGTCCTTCCTCGCGCTCGCGCAGGTCCACGGCCCCCAGCGCGCGCGGCAGATGCTCGACGAGCTCGCACGGCTCGCGCGCCAACAGCGCATCGGCTGGCAACCCGAGCTGGCCACGCCCTACGTCAACACCATCGGCGTGCAGGACCAGCCGCCGTTCCCCGGCGACCTCGCGATCGAGGAGAAGCTCGCCTCGCTGATGCGCTGGAACGCGCTCGCGATGGTCGCCAAGGCCAACCAGGCGTACGGCGAACTCGGCGGCCACATCGCGAGCTACGCGAGCGCGGCCGACCTGTTCGAGACCGGCTTCAACCACTTCTTCCATGCGCGCAGCCCAGCGCACGGTGGTGATCTCGTGTTCTTCCAGCCGCACAGCGCGCCCGGCGTGTATGCGCGGGCGTACCTCGAAGGCCGCCTGAGCGAAGACGACCTGCGCCACTACCGCCAGGAACTCACCGCGCCCGCCTTCACCGACGGCAACGGCGCGCGCGGCCTGTGCAGCTATCCGCATCCGTACCTGATGCCCGACTTCTGGCAGTTTCCGACCGGCTCGATGGGCATCGGGCCCATCAGCTCGATCTACCACGCGCGCTTCATGCGCTACCTCACGCACCGCAACCTGCTGAATTGCGAGGGCCGCAAGGTCTGGGGCGTGTTCGGCGACGGCGAGATGGACGAGCCCGAATCGATGAGCGCGCTCACGCTGGCCGCGCGCGAGAAGCTCGACAACCTCGTGTGGGTCGTCAACTGCAATCTGCAGCGGCTCGACGGCCCCGTGCGCGGCAACGGCCGCATCATCGACGAGCTTGAAAAGCTCTTCGCGGGCGCCGGCTGGAACGTCATCAAGCTGGTCTGGGGCAGCGACTGGGACGGCCTCTTCGCGCAGGATGCGAGCGGTGCGCTCGCGCGCGCCTTCGCGAGCACCGTCGACGGCCAGATGCAGACTTTCGCGGCCAAGGACGGCCGCTTCAACCGCGACAACTTCTTCGGCCAGAACCCAGAGCTCGCGCGCCTGGCCCAGGGCATGACCGACGAGCAGATCGACCGCCTCAAGCGCGGCGGCCACGACCTCGTGAAGATCCATGCCGCCTATGCCGCGGCTGCCGCGCACCAGGGCCGGCCGACCGTGATCCTGGCCCACACCAAGAAGGGCTACGGCATGGGCAGCGCCGCGCAGGGCAAGATGACCACGCACTCGCACAAGAAGATGGGCGAGGTCGACCTGATCGAGTTCCGCGACCGCTTCAACCTGCCGCTGACCGACGCGCAGGCGGCCGCGATGGACTTCTACCGCCCGCCCGAGGACAGCCCCGAGATGCAGTACCTGCGCCGGCACCGCGAGGCGCTCGGCGGCGCCATGCCGCGGCGCGAAACCGCCTGCGACGTGGTGCCCAAGCCCGACATCGCGGCCTATGCGCAGTTCGCCACCGCCGCCGCCGGCAAGGAGATGAGCACCACCATGGCCTTCGTGCGGCTGCTCGGCAACCTGCTGAAGCACAAGGCCCTGGGCCCGCGCATCGTGCCCATCGTGGCCGACGAGGCGCGCACATTCGGCATGGCCAACCTGTTCAAGCAGGTCGGCATCTATTCGAGCGTGGGCCAGCGCTATGCGCCCGAGGACATCGGCTCGGTGCTGAGCTACCGCGAAGCCACCGACGGGCAGATCCTCGAGGAGGGCATCAGCGAGGCCGGCGCCATCGCGAGCTGGACGGCCGCGGCCACCAGCTACAGCGTGCACGGCCTCGCGATGCTGCCGTTCTACATCTACTACTCGATGTTCGGCTTCCAGCGCGTGGGCGATGCGATCTGGGCCGCGGCCGACCAGCGCGCGCGCGGCTTTTTGCTGGGTGCCACCTCGGGCCGCACCACGCTCGGCGGCGAGGGCCTGCAACACCAGGACGGCAGCAGCCACCTCGTGGCCGCGACCATTCCCAACTGCAAGGCCTACGACCCGGCCTTCGCGGGCGAGATGGCCGTGATCGTCGATGCCGGCATCCGCGAGATGATGGTCGAGCAGCAGGACGTGTTCTATTACGTCACGCTCATGAACGAGAACTACGCGCAGCCTGACGTGCCCGCGGGCGCGGAAGGCGACATCCTGCGCGGGTGCTACCGCTTCGCTTCGTATGCGCCGGCCGGGAAGAAGACGAAGAAGGCGGTCACGCTGATGGGTTCCGGCGCGATCCTCACCGAGGTGGTCAAGGCCGCCGAGCAGCTCGCCGCCGAAGGCATCGAGGCCGAGGTGTTCAGCGTCACGAGCTGGAGCGAACTGGCGCGCGACGGGCTCGGCTGCGAGCAGCGCGCGATGGCGGGCGACAAAGACGCCGGCACGCCCTTCGTCGCGCAGCAGCTCGGCACCGGCACGGGCCCGATCGTCGCGGCCACCGACTACGTGCGCGCCGTGCCCGAGAGCGTGCGCGCCTTTTTGCCCGAGGGACGCCGCTACCTCACGCTCGGCACCGACGGCTTCGGGCGCAGCGACACGCGCGCGGCGCTGCGCGGCTTCTTCGGGGTGGATGCCGCGAGCATTGCGAAGGCGGCGCGGCACGCGCTGGGTTGACGGGCGGGTGACGCCTATCGGGCGCCGAACTCGCCGCGTTCGACCCGCGCGCACCAGTCGCGAATGTCCTCGCCCAGCTGGTTGTGCGGCGTGTCGAACTGCGTGACGATGCTCATGTGGTTGTGGTCGGCGTACTGCACGAAGCGCGGCATCGGCGCGCCGAGCGCATCGGCGGCCTGCGCGAGCCGGTGGGCGAGTTCGAAGGCCTGGAAGTCCAGCAGCGGGTTCTCGTACTGCGCGACCGCGACCAGCGTGGGCGGCGCATCGCGCCGCACGCGGCCCATCGGCGAGCGTTCCTCGTAGCGCGACGCATCGTCGCCGTAGTACGCCCGCACGCCGTGTGCATTCGGGTTCTCGGGCCGCACGTCGGCCGCCACGCGCGGGCTCACGAGCACCAGGCCGGCCAGCGGCAGCCCGCCCTCGGGCCGAACCGCGTCGTCCCAGGCCGCCGTGGCGCAGTGCGCGCACGCGGCCGAGTGGCCCATCAGGAAGATGCGCCGCGCATCGCCGCCCCAGTCGCCGATGTGC
>CAMLCW010000003.1 GCA_946478645.1 uncultured Variovorax sp. | reverse complement strand
CCGGTGCCGGAAAGGCCTGCTGGATCACTTGGCGCAAGGTGGCGGCAACGCCGTGGCGGCCGCCCCGGCGCCATGCCAGGTGCACCTCCACGTCCAGGCCCGGCGCATCCCGCAGCGGCCTGAAGACCACGCCCGCGTAGCGCAGCCTGGCGGCGGAGCGCGGCACCAGCGCCATGCCGACCCCGGCATCCACCAGCGACAGGATCGAGTGGGTGTGGCTCAAGGTCTGCACGGTCTCCGGTGCAACCCCTTCGGCGCGCAGCCGCCCGGCCACGAGCTCGTAGAGGTAGCGCGACTCGGAGGGGCAGAACTCGATGAAGGGTTGTCCTTCGAGGGCCGCGAGCGGGATCGCCTCGTGTTGCACCAGCGGATGTTCCGCGGGCAACGCAAGCACGAAGGGCTCTCGGAACATGGCGGCCGATTCGGTGAAGCTGCGCGGCGCGAACGGCCGCACGATGCCCAGCTCGATGCGGTCGGTGCCGAGGGCCTCGATCTGCTCGACCGTCTGCATCTCGCGCAGCACCACCTGCACGTCGGGCAGCTGCGCGCGCACGGCCGCCAGCAGCTGCGGCAGCAGCGTGAAGCTCGCGGCCGGAATGAAGCCGACCGTCACGCTGCCGGCATCGGCACGCATGGCGCGTCGCGCGGCCAGCGCGGCCGCCTGGCTGCGCCGCAGGATGTCCTCCGCCTCGCGCAGGAAGACGGCGCCGGCCGGCGTCAGCCGCACGCTGCCGCCCGAACGCTCGAGCAGGCGCACGCCCACCTCATGCTCCAGCAGCTGGATCTGCCGCGTGAGCGGCGGCTGGGTCATGCTCAGTGATGTGGCGGCGCGGCCGAAGTGCAGCTCGGTGGCCACGGCCACGAAGCATCGAAGTTGGGTGAGCTGGAACACGATTCAATTCTTGAATGGCGGCATCCCGTGAATGGATTGGACGCTGTTGCCGGTGGCTCCTAGAGTAGCCGCTCCGGGGTTTGCCCCTTCACACAGAAAGCAAAATGAGTTCTTTCCAAGGCCCTGCACTGCGCGCGGCGCTCGATGGCATCTCGGGCATCCTGGTCACGCCATTCGACGCGGACGACGCCGTGTGCGTGGGGCCGCTCAAGCCCGTGGTCGACCGCGCGGTCGAAGCCGGCGTGCATGTGCTGGTCGCCAACGGCAACACCAGTGAGTTCTACGGCCTGCAGGCGCACGAAGCGCAGCAGATGGTGCATGCGGCCGCCGAATGCGTGGCCGGACGCGTGCCGCTTTTGGCCGGCGTGGGCCGCAGCATCCACGAGGCCTGCGAGCTGGCGGCGGTGTCGCGCCGGGCCGGCGCCGACGCCCTCATGGTGCACCAGCCACCCGATCCGTTCGTGGCACCGCGCGGTGTGGTGGCTTATGTGCAGAAGATCGCGGACGCGTCCGACGGCCTGCCGATGGTGCTGTACCTGCGCAACGACAACATCGGCCTGGCCGCCGTCGAGGCGTTGTGCCGCATCCCCCAGGTCGTGGGCGTCAAGTGGGCCTCGCCCACGCCGCTCGTGCTTGCCGAGGCGATCCGCCGCACCGCCGACCGCGGGCTGGCCTGGGTCGGCGGCCTGGCCGAAGTGTGGGCGCCGCCGTTCTATGCCGTCGGCGCGCGCGGCTTCACCTCGGGCCTCATCAACGTGCTGCCGGAACGCTCGGTGGCCATCTACAACGCGCTGGAGGCGGCCGACCACGCGCTGGCCATGCGCTTGATCGGCGAGATGCTGCCGTTCGAGGAACTGCGCGCCCAGGAAAACAACGGCACCAACGTCACCGTCGTCAAGACCGCGCTCCAGATGATGGGCAACGACTGCGGCGCGACGCGCGCGCCCTCGGCCTGGCCGCTGACCGACACCCAGCACACCCAACTGCATGCGCTCATGGCGGGCTGGAAGCTGCTGGGCTGATCTTTTCCCCTTGCGTCTTCCGGTTCGAAGGCGCGATCGCTCCATAACTATCAAGGACAAAACCCAATGAACCATCGCCGATCGCTGCTCGCACTGAGCCTTCTTGTTCCGCTCTGCGGCACCGTCGCCGCACAGGAGTTTCCTGCGCGGACCCTCACCATCGTCGTGGGCTCCAGCGCCGGCAGCGCTACCGACGGGCTCGCGCGCGCCATCGGGCAGGAGCTGACCAAGGCGACCGGCCAGGCCGTGGTGGTCGACAACCGGGCCGGTGCCTTCGGCGGCATCGCGGCGCAGTTCGTGGCGCGGGCCCAGCCCGACGGCTACACGTTGTTCATGACCACGAACACCACGCAGTCGGCCAATCCGCATCTGCAGAAGAAGCTCTCCTACGACCCCATCAAGGACTTCGCGCCCGTCTCGCTGCTGACCAAGGGCTACCAGCTCCTGGTGGTGAACCCGCAGGTGAAAGCCAACAGCGTGGCGGAGCTGATCGCACTCGCGAAGGCGGCACCCGGCAAGCTCAACTACGGCTCGGGCAGTTCGTCGGCCCAGGTGGCGACCGAGCTGTTCCAGCAGATGACGGGGACCCGGTTCAATTACGTGCCGTACAAGGCCAATCCGCCCGCGGTGCTCGATCTCGTGTCCGGCACGACCGACCTGATGATTGCCGACCTGGCCACCACCTTGCCCCAGGTCAAGGCCGGCAAGCTGCGCGCGCTCGGCGTGAGCAGCCCGCAGCGGCTTGCGCTGGTGAAGGGCACGCCGGCCATCGCGGAGTCGCTGCCGGGCTACGAATTCGGCTACTGGAATGCGCTCTACGCGCCCGCGGGCACACCGGCGCCGGTCGTGCAGCGGCTGAATGCGCTCGTGCACCGTGCGATCGACACCCCCGCGGTGCAGAAGCTGGTCGAGCAGGCCGGCATGGAGGCCGCACTGTCCACACCCGAGGAACTGGCGCGGTTCCAGCTCGCGGAACTGAGCCGCTGGGGCCAGATCATCAAGGCCGCGGGCATCGCGGCCGAGTAGGGCGGCATCGGGCCCGCATGCACGCGGCGGGGAGGGCCAGCGCGATGTCCGCAGCGCGCGCTGGCGACGAACGGCCCTAGGGACAACCCCGAGTGACGGCATCGGCAAAGTGCCCGAAAGTCTCGGGAACGTTCCCGGTCTCTCGCCAAATACCTCATGCCCAAGCCCCGCGCCGCTGCCAATCGCCAGGTGACCATCCTGGACATCGCCCGTGAAACCGGGTTGTCCAAGTCGACCGTGTCGCGCGCGCTGAACGCGCCCCGGGAAGTCGCGGCCGAAACCCTGCAGAAGATCCAGGCGGCCATCGAGACGCTCAACTACATCCCCGACAGCCATGCGCGCTCGCTGGTCACGCAGCGCTCTTTCGCCTTCGCGGCCGTGGTTCCCACCCTCGACAACGCGATCTTCGCGGCGCTGATGCACGGCTTCCAGGCGGTGATGGCCGAGCAGGGGCGCCATGTGCTGGTGGCCGCCAACGGCTACAGCGTCAAGGCCGAACTCGAGCAACTGCGCACGCTCGCGCAACTCAGCATCGGCGGCGTCATGCTGGTGGGCACCTCGCGCGATCCGGCGGCGTACCAGTTCCTCGACAGCCGTCGCATCCCTTACGTGATCACTTCGGCCTTTGATGGGAACGTTCCCAGTATCGGCTGGGACAACGAGGTCGAAGCGCGCCGCCTGGCGGAGCACTTGCTCGACCTCGGGCACCGCCGCCTCGCGGTGATCGGCGGCATCACGCGCGACAACGACCGGGCCCTGGCGCGCGTGGTCGGCTACCACGCCGCCATGCGCGCACGCGGCGTCGAGCCCGATCCGGCGCTGACGCTCGAATGCCCCTACGACATTCCGTCGAGCCGCGCCGCGATGCGCCGTTTGCTCGACATGCCCGAGCCGCCGACGGCCGTGCTTTGCGGCAACGACGTCCAGGCCTTCGGCGCGATCCTCGAATGCCATGCCCGCGGCGTGCGCATTCCCCAGGACGTGTCGATCACCGGATTCGACGACCTGGAGATGGCGGCGCACTTCCAGCCGCCGCTCACCACCATGCGTTCGCCGGCCGCGCAGATGGGCCGGCGCGCGGCCGACATGCTGCTGGCGGCCAACGCCGGCTTGCCGATGCCCGCGAGCACGCGGCTCGAGCTCGAACTGATCCTGCGCCGCACGACCGGGCCCGTGCCCGAGCGCGCGGTCCATTCCTGAACCGACCTGAAAGGACTTCCCGTGAGCGACTCTCCCGGCGAGCGAACGGCTCCATCGATCCCCGGCCTGCAGCGCATGGCCCACGCGCTGCGTTGCGACGTGGTGCGCATGGTGGCCGCCACCGGCCAGGGCTACGTGCAGCAAGGGCTGGGCGCCGCCGACCTGTTCGCCGCGCTGTATGGCCATGAACTGCGCTACCGCACCGGCGACCCGCGCTGGCCTGTGCGCGATCGGTTCCTGTTGTCGACCGCGCACAACTCGGCGGTCTTCGGTGCGGCGCTCGCGCAGGCCGGGCTGATCGATCGCGCGCTGCTCGACAGCTACTGCCATGACGGCTCGCCCTACGAAATCAACATGTCCGAACGCCTCGGGCCGGCCGTCGAGGCCACCTGCGGTTCGCTCGGGCAGGCGCTGTCGGTGGCCGTGGGCATGGCGCTGGCCGCCCAGCGGCAGGGCACGGGTTCACGGGCCTACGTGATGCTCGGCGACGGCGAACTGCAGGAGGGGCAGGTCTGGGAAGCGGCGATGGCCGCGGGCCACTACCGCCTCGGCAATCTCTGCATGGTCATCGACTGGAACGAGATGCAGGTCGAAGGCCACATCGACCAGGTGATGCGCATGCAGCCCGTGGCCGACAAGTTCCGCGCGTTCGGCTGGGCGGCGCTCGAGATCGACGGCCACGACATGACGGCCATCACCCAGGCTTTTGCAGCGGCGCGGCAGACGCCCGACCGCCCCACCGTGATCGTCGCGCGCACGCTGGTGGGCAAGGGCGCCCCGTGCCTCGAAGGCATCTTCGGCCACAACATGCGCCTGCCGATGGCCACCGCCGAGCAGGCCCTGAATGAACTCCGGGCGCGCGCGCCCGTGGAGGAGCAAACCGCATGACCACCACCGCCGACGAACTGAAGGTCGACGACTTCATCGCGCGCGGCGCGGCCGCCCAGGAGATGCCGCGCGCCTATGGCGATGCGCTGCTCGAGGCCGCGGCGCGCGATCCGCGCATCGTGGCGCTGTGCGCCGACCTCACCGCGTCCACGGAAACCGACCGCTTCCGCGACGCGCATCCGGTGCGCTTCGTGCACACTGGCATTGCCGAGGCCAACATGGTCGGCATGGCCGCCGGCATGGCGCGCAGCGGCCATATCGCCTTCACCCACACCTTCAGCGTGTTCGCCACGCGGCGCTCCTACGACCAGATCGCGATGCAGGTGGCCTACCCGCGCACCGACGTGAAGATGGTCGGCTTCCTGCCGGGGCTGACCACACTGCTCGGCGTGTCGCACCAGGCCATCGACGACGTGGCGCTGATGCGCGCGCTGCCCAACATGGCGATCGCCGAGCCGGCCGGGCCCGAGCAGATGAAGGCGATCGTCGAGGCCGCATGCGCGCGGCCCGGGCCGGTGTACCTGCGCATGCGCCGCGCCGCGTGGGCGACGCGGCCCGAACTGCAGGACGCGCGCTTCGAGTTCGGCAAGGGCACGTTGCTGCGCGAAGGCGGCGACGGCGTCATCTTTGCGGCGGGGCTGATGGTCGAGCATGCGCTGGCTGCGTCGGACCTGCTCGGGGCCGAGGGCCTGCAGGTGGCCGTGGCCAATCTCGCGTCGATCAAGCCGCTCGACACCGCGCTGGTGCTCGCCGAGGCGCGGCGCAGCGGCATCGTGGTCACGGCAGAGAACCATTCGGTGATCGGCGGTCTCGGCAGTGCCGTGGCCGAATGCCTGGCCGAGGCCGGCGTTCCGGCGCGGCTCGCACGCATCGGCCTGCAGGACACCTTCGCCGAAGGCGGCACCTTGGCCTTCCTGCTGCAGAAGTACGGCATGGATGCCGACGCGATAGCGGCCGCGGTGCGCCGGCTGCGTTCGGAGCGCCGCTGATGCGCGTCGCCTTCCTCGGACTGGGCGCCATGGGCGCGCCGATGGCCGCACGGCTCGCGGCCGGCGGCCACGAGGTGCGCGGCTTCGACACCTCGGCCGCGGCGCGCGAGCGCCTGGCGCATGCCGGCGGCACGCCTTGCGAGAGCGCCGCGGCCGCGGCCGAGGGCGCGGCCGCCGTGGTCACGATGCTGCCCGATGAACGCATCGTCGAGGCGGTGCTGTTCGGCCCCGGGGGCGCCGCTTCGGCCATGACCGGGCGTCCGCTGCTGCTGGAGATGAGCACGTCCGATGCCGACTGGATCGGCGTCTGCGCCGGGCGCCTCGCGCCGGCCGGCGTGCGCGTGATGGACGTGCCGGTGGCACGCGGCGTGCGCGAGGCAGCCAGCGGCGACCTGCTGGTGATGGCCGGCGGCGAGCCCGACGACTTCGCGGCCGCCAAAGCGCTGCTCGCGTGCTTCGCCAAGCCCGACGACATCCTGCACGTCGGCCCGCGCGGCACGGCCATTCGCCTGAAGCTGATCAACAACTACCTGTCGATGGTGAACATGGTGATCGCCGCGGAGGGCCTGTGCTTTGCCGGCCTTGCGGGCATTCCGCGCGAGGTGGCCTTGCGCGTGTTCGGTGCCACGCCGGCCGGCAAGGGGCAGCTGACGACCAACTTTCCGCGCAAGGTGCTTCGCGGCGACACGGCCCCGGACTTTCCGCTGCGCCTGGGTCTGAAGGACGTGGGGCTCGCGCTGAAGCTCGGTGCGCAACTGGGCGCACCGCTCTACCTCGGCGCCGCGGCGCGCCAGAACTTCGCCATGGCCGAGCGCTGGGGCCGTGCAGGGCAGGACTGCACGGCCATGCTGCATCTGCTCGAGGACCTGGCCGGCAGCCCACCGATCGACCGTTCCCAACCTGCCGGCACACGCTGACCGGCCCACGATTCAGGAGACAAGGATGAGAGTTTTGAAGAACTGGTTCCGCGCACCGATCATTGCGCTGGTGGCGGGGGCCACCTTTGGTGCGGGTGCTTTCGCCGCCGACTACAAGAGCATGACGATCCGCGCCGCCACCTCCAGCCCCGCGGGCGGCGTGCACACCTTTGCGATCGACCGCTTCAAGGAGATCGTCGAGAAGGAGTCGGATGGCAAGATCAAGGTGCAGACCTTCTACGGCGGTGCCATGGGCGACGAGCAGGCGAACGTGCGCCAGCTGCGCAGCCAGGAGATTCAGATGGCCGTGCTGGCGGTCGGCAACCTGACGCCGTTCGCACCACAGGCCAACATCTACTACCTGCCCTACATGTTTCCGCAGGTGGACGCCGCCTACAAGCTGTTCGGCAACCAGGCCTTCAACGACAAGATCAACGAGACCATCGCCAAGCAGAGCGGAACCCGGCCACTGGCCTGGCTGGCGGGGGGCTTCCGGCACATCACCAACTCGAAGCGGCCGATCACCAAGCTGGAAGACCTGCAGGGCCTGAAGATCCGCGTGCCGCCGGTGGAAGTGCAACTGGCCGCGTTCCGAAGCTGGGGCGTGGAGCCGCATCCGCTTGCATGGTCCGAAACCTTCAATGCACTGCAGCAAGGCGTGGTCGACGGGCAGGAGAACCCGTACACGGTCAATCGCGACAACAAGTTCTGGGAAGTACAGAAGTACGTGACCGAGCTGCCCTACATGCTGTGGGTCGGGCCCATGCTGTTCAGCGAGCCCTGGTACAGAAAGCTCGATGCGCCGACGCAGTCGCTGGTGCGCAAGGCGTCGCAGCAAGCCGCCGAGGCCGCCTGGAAGTACTCGGAGCAGCAGGAAGAGCAGGCCAAGAAGCAGCTCGTGGAGCGCGGCATGATCGTCAATACGCTCAGCGACGGTGCGGTCTGGCAGGAAAAGGCGCGCGCGGTGTGGCCGAAGTTCCACGACAAGGTGGGCGGCAAGCCGTTGCTCGACGAAGCCCTGGCGATCATGGGTTCGAAGTAGCGTGAGCCCGGCGATGCACGATCCGGCTGCACGCACGCCACCCGCGCCGGGACCGCTGCGCTGGTGCTACGAGCACTTCGAGGAGCTGGTGAGCGTGGCCTGCCTGGCGGCCATGGTGCTGTGCCTCGCGCTCCAGGTCGCCACGCGCTGGATCACCGGCAACGGCCTGCCATGGAGCGAGGAGATGAGCCGCTACACCTTCGTATGGGCGACCTTCGCGGCGGCGCCCATGCTGGCCAAGCGCGCCGCGCACGTGCGCATCTCCGCACAGTTCCTGCTCATGCCGCCGCGCATGCGGCTCGGCTTTCGCATGCTGTGCGATGCGCTCTGGGTCGTCTGCAACATCGTCTTCGCCTGGTGGTCGTGGCAGGTAGTGCGCGATGCGCTCGAGTTTCCCGAGATCTCGCCCACGCTCGGGTTCGCGCGGGCATGGGTCGAATTGATCATTCCGTTCAGCTTCATCGCCATGAGCTGGCGGATCGCCGAGGACTACCTGCGCCGCTGGCACCGCGGCGACCTGCTCGCGCTGGTGAGCGACGAGCGCGAGGCGGCGGCCGAGTGAGCCGCAGCCCTTCTTCCCCGGAAAGCCTTTCATCATGACGACTTCCCTGATGGTCCTGCTGGCGCTGGGCATCCTGTTCCTGCTCGGCATGCCGATCTTCATGAGCCTGACGATCGCATCGGCGGTCGGCCTGCTCTACGGCAGCGGCATGCCGCTCTCGATCCTGCACAACTCCATCTTCGACGGCCTCAACATCTTTCCGCTGCTCGCGATCCCCTGCTTCATCATCGCCGGCGTCATCATGGAGCACGGCAACATCACGCGCGAGATCGTCAATGTGGCGCAGCGCCTCGTGGGCCGCATGTATGGCGGGCTCGGCATCACGACGATCATGGCCTGCACCTTCTTCGCGGCCATCTCCGGATCGGGGCCGGGCACGGTGGCGGCGGTCGGTGCCTTGCTGATTCCTTCGATGATCCGGCAGGGCTACAGTCGCGAATATGCGGGCGCCGTGTCGTCGTCGGGCGGCACCATCGGCATCCTGATCCCGCCGAGCAACCCGATGATCATCTACGCGATCCTGGCCAACGTGTCGATCACGGCGATGTTCACGGCCGGCTTCATTCCGGGCTTCATGGTCGCCTTCGCCATGTCGTTCACCGCATGGACGCTGGCCCGGCGCCGGGGCTTTCGCGGCGACCCCGACACGCCGCCCTTCAGCTGGAGCGGCTTTCTCGGCGCCTGCCGCAAGGGCTTTTTCTCGCTGATGACGCCGTTCATCATCCTCGGCTCGATCTACTCGGGCCTGTGCACCACGGTCGAGGCCTCGGTGCTGGCGATCGCCTATGCGCTCTTCGTGGCGGTGGTCATCAACCGCGCGCTGCGCTGGTCGCACCTGTACAAGGCGCTGCTGGAAGGCAGCATGCTCTGCGGCGCGGTGCTGATCATCGTCGGCTCGTCGACGCTGTTCGGCAAGATCATGACCTACGAGGAGGTGCCGCAGCGCCTGGCCGAATCCGTGATGCAGATATCGCGCGATCCGCAGCACATCCTCTTGATGATCATCGGCGTGCTGATCGTGCTCGGCATGTTCATGGAAACGCTG
Organism: uncultured Variovorax sp.; assembly: GCA_946478645.1. Next base: position 31,164 of record CAMLCW010000003.1, on the reverse strand, counting down.
TCGACCATCATCATCCTGGTGCCGGTGCTCATGCCCATGCTGATGCTGGTCGGCATCGACCCGATCCACTTCGGCATCATCCTGGTCATCACCAACGAGATGGCGTTGCTCACGCCGCCACTCGGGGTCAACCTCTTCGTTGCTTCGCGCCTTTCCGGCGTGCCGGTCGAGCGCCTGAGCCTGTCGGTGCTGCCCTACCTCGGCGCGCTGATGGCGGTGCTGCTGCTGGTCACGTACTTTCCGGTGATCGTGACCGGGCTGCCGCGGATGCTCGGCATGGGCGGCTGAGGAAAGCCCGCGCCGCTAGCCGCAGCCCTCCACCCACTGCGCATACAGCCGCCCCAGCAGCCGGTGCATGCCCGCGGTACGCGCGGGAAGGTCGCGTTCCACATCGCCCAGTGCGCTGCACGCAGGATTGCCCAGCGCGTTCTGCCGCGCCAGCTGGTGGCCGTTGCGCGCCACCGCGAGGCCAACCAGCGCCGGCGTCATCTCCAGGTGCGACTGGAGCAGCAGATGGCGCACATCCACGACGAACGCCTGGCTCGCGCAATGCCCGCCATGGGCGATGCGCACCGCACCCGGCGGCGGCACGAAGGTGTCGGCGTGCCACTGGAAGGTCTGCAGGCGCCGGCCCGCGTCCGGGCCCCACCATCGGCGCGCCTCGGCGGTGTCTTCGGCCTCGATCTCGCACCAGCCGATCTCCGGCCGCTCGGCGGGCTCTACCGTGCCGCCCAGCGCCAGCGCCACGAGCTGGCTGCCGAGGCAGTGGCCGGCCACCGGCAGGCCGGCGTCGGCGGCCCGGCGGATCAGCGCGAGCACCTCGGCGATCCACGGCAGCGGATCGTGGACGCTCATGTAGCCGCCCATGAAGACCAGACCCCCGTAGGCCCCGGGGTCCTTCGGCACGGGCTCGCCGTCGACGACGCGGATCAGCGCGACCTCGCGCCCCAGGGCCTGGAGTACCGGCACCACCGCGCCCGGCGCACCGACCTCGGTGTGCTGGAAGACGGCGATGGGGCGGCCCGGCGCGGCACTCATCGTGTGCCCGCGTCGTACACCACCTTGCCGTCGACGATGGTCTGCAGCGGCACGATGTCCTTGATCTGCGCTTCGGGCACGGTCAGGTAGTCCGCCGAGAGCACCACCATGTCGGCCAGTCGGCCCACCTCGATCGCACCCTTCTTCTTCTCTTCGAAGGTGTAGTAGGGCCCGGCGTTGGTGTAGAGCCGCAGCGCCTGTTCGCGCGTGATGGCCTGGTCGGCGCCGTAGACCTGGCCGCGCGGGTCCTTGCGCGTGACCATGATGTACATGCCGATGAAGGGATTGAGCACGTTCACCGGGTTGTCGGTGCCCGCGGCCGTGCCCTCGTAGCCGAGCGTGTCGAGCAGCCGCCGCGTGGGCACCGCGCGGTCCGCGAGGCGGCGGCCCATGTAGCGCTCCACGGTGGCGGCCTTGTCCCACATGAAGATGTTCTGTGCGTCGATGCGCACGCCGAGCTTCTTCGCGCGCAGCACCTGCTCGGGCCGGATCAGGCTCGCGTGGATCAGCACGAAGCGCTCGCCGCTCAGGCTGCGCTCCCTGTCGGCGGCCTCGTAGGCGTCGAGCGCGAGATCGACGGCCGCGTCGCCCACCACGTGGGTGCCCACGCGCCAGCCATACTTGTGCGCGAGCCGCACGTTCTGCTTGTAGACCTCGGGGTCGGTGGCGAGCGTGCCGTGGTTGTGCGGATCGTCCGCGTAGGCATCGCGGATGTAGGCCGACTTGAGCGTCATGCCGCCGTCGGCCACCATCTTGATGCCGGCGGTGCGCACCCAGTCATTGCCGCTGTTGTCCTTGTACTTCGCGGCCTTGAGCAGGGCCTCGAACTCCGCCGCGCTGGCCGCGAACGGCCGCCACATGGTGCCGGTGCGCACCGAGGCCTGCTTGCGCTCGGCGGCGGTGAAGTAGGCGCGGATCTGCTCTTCATCGACCGCGGCATCGATCGTGCTGGTGATGCCCGAGCGGTTGTAGATGCGCTGCGCGGCGATCGTCTGCGCCACGCGCTCCTCGAAGCTCGGCGTGGGCAGCCTGGCCTCGACGAGCTCGATGGCGGTTTCCTCGAGCACGCCGGTGGCGTCACCGTTGGCGTCGCGGAAGATCTTGCCGCCCACCGGGTCCTTGGTGTCGCGGCCGACGCCCGCCAGCGCGAGCGCCCGGGTGTTGGCCATCGCGAAGTGGCCAACGGTCTGCACGAAGAGCGGGTTGTCCGGCGACACCGCATCGAGCTCCTGCCGCGTGAGGTAGCGCTGCTCCTTGAGCTGTGAGGGCGGGTGCCAGCGGCTGGTCTGCACCCACTCGCCCGGCGGCACCTTCCTGGCCTTGATGAAGGCCGCGATCGCCGCCTGCGCCTCGGCCACGGTCTTCGCGCCGATCATCTGCGCGGTGGTCTCGGCCGCGCCCGCGTTGTTCATGTGGCTGTGGCTGTCCGTCAGGCCGGGGATCATGGTCCTGCCCTGCAGGTCGACGGTGCGCGTGCCCGCGCCGACGAAGGCCCGCATCTGCGCGGACGAGCCCACGCCGACGAACTTGCCGTCCTTCACGGCCACGGCCTGGGCGATCGTGAAGGCCCGGTCGGCGGTGATCACCTTGCCGTTGAGGTAGACGGTGTCGGCCGCCTGCGTGGCCTGGCTGCCGCCCTGGTTGGCGCATGCCGCGAGCGCGGCCACGGCCGAGAGCGCCGCGATGGTCTTGAGCATGGTCATGTCCGTCTTTCCTGTCGTCTGGTGAGTTGTCGTGGAACACGGGGAAAGAGCGCAGGCATCGAAGCGTCCGCGCCGGTCAGGCGGGCGTGCCGTCCTCGATGCCCACGCCCAGCAATCGGTCGAGCAGCGCCCGGTCGCGCGCCAGCGCGTGGCTGGCGCCCGCGTGGACGAGCGTGCCGCGTTCGAGCACGATCGCCTGGTGCGTCATCTCCAATGCGAGCACCGGGTGCTGTTCGACGACGATCGACGGCAGGCCTTCGCTCTCGCAAAGCATGCGGATCGACCGCGCGAGCTCCTCGACGATGATCGGCGCGAGGCCTTCCATCGGCTCGTCGAGCAGCAGGAGCTTCGGGTTGGTCATCAGCGCGCGGCCGATCGCCAGCATCTGCTGCTCGCCGCCCGAGAGCTGGTTGCCGTAGTTGCCGCGGCGCTCGGCCAGGCGCGGGAAGAACTCGTACACGCGCCGCAGGTTCCATGCGCCGGGGCGCGCCACCACCGTCAGGTTCTCCTCGACGGTGAGCGACGGGAACACCTCGCGCTCCTGCGGCACCCAGCCGAGGCCCGCGTGCACGCGGCGGTAGGCGGGCCAGCGCGTGATGTCGTCGCCGCGCCAGCGGATGCGACCGCGCGGCACGCGGGTGTTGCCCATCAGCGTCTCGAGCAGGGTCGTCTTGCCGACGCCGTTGCGCCCCAGCACGGCCAGGCTCTGGCCCTCGGCGAGCGAGAAGCTCAGCCGGTCGAGCACCACGGCGTTGCCGTAGCACGCGACCACGTCGTCGAATGCGAGCATGTCAGGCATGAGAAGAGGTTCCCAGGTAGACCTCGCGCACGCGCGGGTCGGCGCCGATCTCGGCGGGCGTGCCTTCGGTCAGGATCTGGCCCGCCACCAGCACCGAGATGCGGCGCGCGAAGCGGAACACCAGGTTCATGTCGTGCTCGATGAAGAGCACGCTGATGTCCTGCGGCAGGCTGGCGATGGCATCGAAGAGCTCGGCGCTCTCGTCCTCGGGCACGCCGGCGGCGGGCTCGTCGAGCAGCAGGATGCGCGGCTTCGCGGCCAGCGCCAGCGCGATCTCCAGCAGCCGCTGCTTGCCGTAGGCGAGCTCGGCCACCGGCACGTCGGCGAGTGCGTCGAGCCCGAGGCGGCCGAGCAGCGCATGCGCCTCGTCGTACACCGCTTTATGGCGCGCGAGCGGGCGCCACCAGACGGCGCCCAGGCCTTCGCGCTCGCAGATCGCCAACACCACCGACAGGCGCGGCGTGAGGCTCGGGAACAGCGTGTTGATCTGGAAGGTGCGCGCCAGGCCCAGCCGCGCGCGCCGGTCGGCCGACAGCGCGGTGAGGTTGCGCTCGCCCATGTGGATGGTGCCGCGCGTGGGCTTGAACACGCCCGTCAGCAGGTTGATCAGCGTGGTCTTGCCGGCGCCGTTCGGCCCGATCAGCGCCTGCCGCGCGCCGGGCTCCAGCCGCAGGTTGACGTCGTGCACGGCGCGGAACGCGCCGAACGAGATGCCCAGCCCCTCGGTGCGGAGCGCGGCGCCGCTCACGATGGCCTCCCGTTCTTCACCATGCGCGAAAGCGCGCCCATGATGCCGCCGCGGCCCAGCATCACGGCCGCGATCAGGAACACGCCGAGCCAGAACATCCAGTACTCGGGGTTGAGCTCGGCGAACGCGTCGTGCACCAGCATGTAGACGATGGCGCCGACCATGCCGCCATAGAGCCGCCCGGTGCCGCCGAGCACCAGCACGATCAGCACCTCGGCCGATCGGTTGAAGCCGATCGATTCGATGCCGACGAACTGCGTGGTCTGCGCCAGCAGCGCGCCCGCCACGCCGGCCACGCCGGCCGAGAGCGCATAGGCCGTGCGCAGCCGCGCCTCCACCGGCGAGCCGATCGCGAGCATGCGCTTGCGGCTGTCGTGGATGCCGCGCAGCGCGAGCCCGAATGGCGAGCGCAGCACCAGCCGCACCGCGAGGAACATCGCGAGCACCACGCCGTAGGCGTAGACGAAGGCCGTCTTGCCCCAGAGGTCGAACTCGAAGCGGCCGAGCACCGGCGACATGACCACGCCCTGCAGCCCGTCCGAGCCGCCCGTGATCCATGACAGCCGGTTGGCCAGTTCGGCCAGCAGCACGCACACGCCGATGGTGATCATGAGCCGCGTGAGGTCGGCGCCGCGCACCACGAGGTAGCTCAGCACGTAGCCGAGCGCGCTGCACACCGCCAGCGCCAGCACCAGGCCGCTGAAGGGTTCGCTCCAGCCGTGCTTGGCGAGCAGGCCGGCCGCATAGGCCCCCGCGCCGAAGAAGGCGGCATGGCCCACGGTCACGATGCCCGCGTAGCCGAGCGCCATGTCGAGCGACACCGCGAAGAGCCCGAAGATCATCACCTGGCTCATCAGCGTGAGCTTGTCGGGCAGCAGGAAGAAGCTCGCGGCCAGCGCGAGCCAGAAGGCGATCTCGGCCGCGCGCAGGCGCGCGGGCGACACGGCGAGGAAGGGCTTCATGCCAGTCCCTTCCGCGGGATGATCCCGTTCGGGCGCAGCAGCAGCATGGCGATCATGACGACATAGATGAGGAAGGCGCCGGCCCCCGGCAGGTAGTACTTGCCGGCCACGTCGACGATGCCCACCAGCAGCGCGGCCACGAAGGGGCCGGTGATGGTGCCGGCACCGCCCACGCACACGACGATCAGGAAGTACACGAGGTACTTGAAGGGGAACGACGGCTCCAGCCCCAGCATGCCCAGGCTCAGCGCGCCGCCCAGGCCCGCCAGGCCGCAGCCGAGCGAGAAGGTCAGGAAGAACAGGCGCTGCACGCGGATGCCGGTGCCACCGGCCACGCGCTGGTTGTCCACCGCGGCGCGCACCATCGCGCCGTAGCGCGTCTTGCCGAGCGCCAGCAGCAGCGCCGCGAGCACCAGCAGGCCGCACGCGACGAGGAACAGGCGATAGCGCCCGACCTCCATCCCGAGCAGCGACACCTGGCCCTCGAGCACCGGCGGCAAGCTGAAGGGCTGCATCGTCGGCCCGAAGAAGTAGGTGAACACGGCCACCGCCACGAACACCAGCCCGATCGACAGCAGCACCTGGTCGAGCGCGTGGGCGCCGTACAGGCGCCGGTAGAACAGGAACTCGAGCACCGCGCCCACCAGTGCTGCGGCCACGAAGGCGGCCGCGAGCGCCGGAAAGAAGCCCACGCCATAGCGGCTCATGAGCACGCTCGCCGCGTAGCCGCCCACCATCGCGAACGCGCCGTGCGCGAGGTTGACGAAGTTCATCAGGCCCATCGTGATGGACAGGCCCACGCCGATGAGGAACAGGAGCATGCCGTAGGCGATGCCGTCGAAGAGGATGATGTGCATGGACTTCCCGTCTCACCGACGCCGCGCCGCGCCTACTTGGCTTCCTTGGCCGGGTCCTTCACGCGCTCGAACTTGTCGAACTCCACGTTGACGAGCTTGCCGTCCACCTTCTCGGTCTTGCGGATGTACACCGTCTGCACGATGTCGCGCGTGACCGGATCGATCTCGACCGGGCCACGCGGGCTCTCGAAGCGCAGGCCCTTGAGCGCGGCCATGAACTTGTCGCCCGCCGTCTCGCCCTGGGTCTTGGCGAGCGCCAGCTCGATGGCGGCCATCGCGTCGTAGGCCGTCACTGCGAAGTAGCTCGGGCGCATCGCGGTGCCGAACTCGGCCGCGAAGTCGCGCACGAACTTCTGGTTCTTGGGCGAGGGGTGCGCATACGAATAATGGTGGCTGGTCACCAGGCCCAGCGCCACGTCGCCGGTGGCGTCGAGGTAGCTGTCGTCGGTGGCTTCGCCGGTGGCGAAGAGCTTGATGCCGGCCTGCTCCATGCCGCGTTCCTTCCACACCTTGAGGAAGGCCGGCGGCATCACGCCCGAAGGAAAGAAGAAGAACACCGCCTCGGGCTTGGCGTCCTTGATGCGCTGCACGTAGGCCGAGAAGTCGGGGTTGTTCATCGGCGTGCGCACCTCGCCCGACACCTTGCCGCCGCCCGCGGTGAAGGCCTTCTTGAAGGCGGTCTCGGCGTCGGCGCCCGAGGCGTAGTCGGCGACCACGGTGTAGGCGTCCTTCACGCCCTGCTTGAGCATGTAGCGCGCCATCGGGTCGGTGACCTGCTGCACGGTGAACGACAGCCGCGCCACGTAGGGCGAGCTGGTGGTGATGGCCGAGGAGGCCGCGTTCATCACGATCGTCGGCACCTTGGCCTGCGTGGCGATGGCGCCGACGGCATAGGCATTGGGGCTGAAGTCGAGGCCCGTGAGGATGCTCACCTTGTCGCGCACCACCAGTTCCTGCGCGATGCGCTTGGCGGCGTCGGGCGCGGGGCCGCCGGTGTCCTTCTTGATGATCTCGACGCTGCGGCCCGCGATCTTGCCGCCATGCTCCTTGAGGTACAGCGCCACGCCGGCGTCGAACTGGCGGCCGTAGTCGGCGTAGGGCCCCGAGTAGGTCGCGATCAGGCCGATGCGAAGCGGCTCGCCCGCGGCATGGACGGCGCCAGCGGCGCCGAGCGCGCCGAGGCAGGCCAGGGTGCAGAGCAGTTGTCTTCTGGGGATCATGGTCATCGTGGGACTCCGTTGTGGGTTGGGATTCGAGCGGCGGGCCGCGGGCGGCCGATGGTTGCCGGCATCAGCTCTGCATCTCGGGCACGCGCACCGTCAGCCCGTCGAGCTCGGCCGTCACCGTGAGCTGGCAGCTGAGCCGGCTGGTCGGCCGGCGCTCGGCCGCCACCACCTCGAGCATTTCGCTTTCGAGTTCGTCGGGCGGCGGCAGCCGCGCGGCGAAGGCCTCGTCGACATAGACGTGGCAGGTGGCGCAGGCGCACGAGCCGCCGCACTCGGCATCGATGCCGCGCACGTTGCCGCGGATCGCGGTCTCCATGACGCTGGCGCCGGGCTTGGCCTCGACCGCACGGGTGCTGCCGTCTTTGAGGATGTAGTGGATCGTGGGCATGGCTGGCTCAGAACATGTCGAAGTACTCGCGGTGTTCCCACTCGCTGACTTCGAGGTTGAAACGTGCGATCTCGGCCTCCTTGATGCGGCAGAGGTAGTCGATGAAGCCGCGGCCCATCTTTTCGCCGAGCATCTCGTCGGCGCGCAGGCACGCCAGCGCCTCGGCCAGCGAGCGCGGCAATTGTTCGGCCGGCGTCTCGTAGGGCGCATCGGCCGAGGGGCCGGGGTCGGTCTTCTGCCGCATGCCGTCGAGGCCCGCGAACAGCTGCGACGCGAGGTACAGGTAGGGGTTGGCGGTCGGCTCGCCCACGCGGTTCTCGATGCGCGTCGCCTTCTGCCCCACGCCGCCGAGCACGCGCAGCATCGCGCCGCGGTTGTCGCGCGCCCAGATCGCGCGGTCGGGCGCGAGCGAGAACGGGCGGTAGCGGCGGTAGCCGTTGATGGTCGGGCTCGCGAGCGCGGCCGCGCCGCAGGCGTGCGACTTCAGGCCGCCGAGGTAGTGCAGGCCGATCTCGCTCAGGTCCTGGCCCTCGGCCTCGGGAATGAACGCATTCACGCCGTCGCCCTGGCGCCGCAGCGACTGGTGCAGGTGCCAGCCGCTCGACATCACGTTGGGAATCTTCGGGCGGCACATGAAGGTGGCGTGGTAGCCCGCGCGCTGGCAGATCTGCTTGATCGCGCTGCGCAGCAGCACCATGGTGTCGGCCGGCAGCACCCCGGCGGTGGGGCCGAAGGTGAGCTCGAACTGGCTCGGGCCGAACTCGATCTCGAGCGAGCGCAGCGGCAGCCCGAGCGCCATGAGCTGCGATCGCAGCAGCTCCATCACCGCATCGACGCGGTCATAGCGCAGCTCGGTCAGGTACTGGTGGCCGTGCGTGAGCAGCGACACGCGCGGCGGCTCGCCGGGCTGGCCCGAGTCGCCGAGTGCCATGCGCGCATCGTCGAGCTTGAAGACGTGGAACTCCACCTCGAGCCCCGCGATGAAGTCGAGCCCGAGCGCATCGAGCTCGCGCACCGCGCGCTGCAGGATCTGGCGCGTGGCATAGGGGCAGGGGCGCCCGTCGGTCATGTAGGCATCGCACAGCACCCAGCCGGTGCGCGGCGCCCACGGCAGGATCTTGAAGGTCGACGGGTCGGCCACGATGGTGAAGTCGGCGCCGCCCTGGAAACCTTCGATCTCGAAGCCGCCGCCGGCCGCGAAGACCGGGAACACCGTCTTGTGCGAAGTGTCCTTGGCCAGCAGCGTGGAAGTGAGGTTGACGCCCTCGTACAGCGCGTCGCGGGCCTCGCCCGCCACCAGCGTCTTGCCGCGCAGCAGGCCGTGCTGGTCGGGCCAGGCGAAGCGCAGCACGTCGATCTCGCCGGCGTCGATGCGCCCGACCAGCTCGCGCGCCTGGCGCTGCTGGTCGTCGTTCCAGAGGCCGTGGCGTTGGGTGAACGATGTCATCGCGGCACCGTGTCCCGTCAGCGCGGGAGCCGGGTCGAGGCCCAGTCCGACTTGAGGCGGCGTTCGCGGTCGGCACTCTGCCAGTAGCCCTCGGTGTCGCCGGTCTCGCCGATGCCGTCGATCGAGGGCGGTCCGGCGAACGCCGCGGCCTCGGCGGCGTCGATCAGCATCGGTGCGCCTTCGCCGGCCAGCGTGCTCTCGATGGCCTTCACCAGCATGCGGCGGTAGGCGATGATGCCCTTGTCGGTGGTGCCCAGGTGCTCGCGCGTGCGGTCTTGAATGGGGCCTTGCGACTCCACCGCCCATTGGTCGTGCACGTTGATGTCGTCGCCCATGCCGGTGTAGGTCTGGCTCAGCTGCTCGTCCACGCTGTAGCCGTAGTTGTTGCGCTTGTTCTTGCGCGAGGTGTAGCCGGGCAGCTCGTAGAGCTCGAGCCGCTGCGCCCGCATCTGTTCCTTGTCGACCGGGCCGGTGAAGCTCGTGAAGATCGCGAACCAGTAGCAGTGCGTGTCGTCCACCGGCACGTGCCACTGCGAGATCGTCATCTCCGCGCTCATCGGGATCACGAACGCCTGCGGGAAGACCACGTTGGTCACGCGCACGTGCGTGTTTTTCTCCGACAGCTCGCGCAGCGCGGTGAGGCGCAGGCCGTACTCGGTCGGCACGACGCTGATCTCGGGGCGCTCGAACTCGCGCAGCACCTTGGTGATCGGCATGTCGGAGTCGGCCGAAGCGCCGCGGAACTGCTTGCCGTAGCTCTCGGCAGTGTCGGCGTCCTCGAAGAAGCGGTGCAGGTACGACGCATGCGCGGGATCGATGCCGACCTCCAGCGCCTGCAGCCAGTTGCATTCGAACAGGCCCATGAAGGCGAAGGTGTGCGAGTCGGGTGCGACGAAGCAGTCGAACTCTGGAAACGCCGGCGGCTCTCCTTCGCCGATGTAGGCGAACACGGTGCCCGCGCGCTCGACGACCGGATAGGCCGACTGCCGGATTCGGCTGCACAGCTTGCTGCCCGCGGGCTCGGCGGGCGTCTCCAGGCACTGGCCCTGGCGGTCGAACAGCCAGCCATGGAAGGCGCAGCGGATGCCGCCGTTCTCGAGCCGGCCGAACGCCAGGTCCGCACCGCGGTGCGGGCAGTCGCGGTCGAGCATGCCGAGCTGGCCGCTCTCGTCGCGGAACAGCACGAAATGCTGGCCCATCAGCTGGACCGGCCGCACCGGGCGCGGGCCCGACAGGTCCGCCGACAGCGCCACCGGCTGCCAGTAGCGCCGCAGCAGCCTGCCTGCGGGGGTGCCGGGGCCGACCCGGGTGATGAAATCGTTCTGTTCAGCGCTGATCATGGAAGCTCCATCGAGGGGTTTGACTCGGTGCATGCATTGCATACAACGGGATGCATTGTTTGGAATGAAAGGTTTCCGAGTCAACCGGCGAGGTGCAGAATTGCGGCATTTGCGCGCTAAATCGCGGGTAAATACTTATAAACGCGGTGCACGCGGCTGGTGCGTTCGATGGGATTGCATTCAACATGGAGTGCCTGTATGCAACATCGATGCCAGCCTGTGATGTCTGCGTGCAGAGGGCAACCGATCCCTCACAATCCGCCATTCCTCCGCCTCACAGAAACCGATGGATTCCCAACAAAACCGCGTGCTGGTCCAGCTTCGAGACCTGATCCTCAAGGGCGAATTCGGGCCCGGCGAACGGCTGGCCGAGATTCCGCTGGCCGAGAAGCTCGGTGCATCGCGCACGCCCGTGAGGCTGGCGCTCACCAGCCTGGAGCACGAAGGGCTGATCGAGCCGTCGCCGAGCGGCGGCTACCAGATGCGCCGCTTCACGTCGCAGGAGATCGCCGACGCGATCCGCGTGCGCGGCGTGATCGAGGGCTTCGCGGCGCGGCTGCTCGCCGAGGACGGTGCACCGCGCCAGCTGCTGCGCGAGCTGCACGAATGCCTGGCCGAAGGCGACCGCGTGGTGAACAAACCGGTGATGACGCTCGACGACTACGCGGGCTACGTCCAGATGAACGACCGCTTCCACACGCTGATCATGGAAGGCTGCGGCAACAGCGCGCTGCGGCGCATGATGGAGATGCTCGACCGCCAGCCGTTCGCATCGCCGAGCGCGATGCTGCCGATGCAGTCGTCGATGGAAGAGGGCCACCAGTGGATGAAGATCGCCCACCGTACGCACCATGCGCTGGTGCAGGCCATCGAGCGCGGTCAGGGCTCGCGCGCGCAGGCGCTCGGCGAGGAGCATGTGGAGATCGCGCGCATGAACCTCGACTACGCGCTCGAGCGGCCCGAGCTCGCGGCCGAGCTGATGCCGGGGCTGCGGCTGGTGGCGGGGAAGCGGCGGGATTGAGTGGGGGGACGGGCATGCGTCAAGCGAAGAATTCGAGATCCATCGACGGACCGGGGCGAGAGACGGCAAAAGCTCAGGGGCTTGCGGCGCCTGCGTCTTTGGCCTCGTCGGACTACGCGGAGGCTCATGCCGACATCGTCGCCGTGGTGGAAGCCGCCAAGCGCGTCGCCACGCGCAGCGTCAACGCAGTGATGACGGCAGCCTACTGGGCAGTCGGCCGGCGCATCGTCGCATTCGAGCAAGCTGGGCGGGAGAGGGCAGCTTACGGCGAAGCCCTGATCGAACGCCTCTCGGCGGACCTTTCCGCGCGCTTTGGCCGCGGCTTCAGCAAGCAGAACCTGTGGCAAATGCGGGCCTTTCATCTCGCATGGCCCGCTGATGGCGGACAGCAGAAGCCTTCCACGGGGTCTTCGCCGATCCAGATTCTCCAGATGCCGTCTGGAGAATCTGGCCCTGACCGAAATATCCAGACTGCATCTGGACATTCGCAGGACCTGGTCGCGCTGATTCAGGCCTTTCCGTTGCCCTGGTCGGCGTACGTGCGCCTGTTGTCGGTCAAGAACCCACAAGCTCGTGCCTTCTACGAAACCGAAGCCCTGCGCTGTGGCTGGAGCATCGCTCAGTTGAATCGCCAGATCGGCAGCCAGTTCTACGAGCGCATCGCGCTGTCCGGCAACAAGGCCGCCATGCTGGAACAGGGTGCGCGGCCCGAGCCAGGTGATGAGATCACGCCGGAACAGGCCATCAAGGATCCTTTCGTCCTGGAATTCCTCAATCTCAAGGACGAATATTCCGAATCCGATCTTGAAGAGGCACTGATTCAGCACCTGACCGACTTCCTGCTTGAGCTGGGCGACGACTTCGCTTTTGTTGGCCGCCAGCGACGCCTGCGTATCGACGACAGCTGGTTCCGCATCGATCTGCTGTTCTTCCATCGGCGGCTCAAGTGCCTGCTGGTCATCGACCTCAAAGTCGGCAAGTTCGGCTATGCCGACGCGGGCCAGATGCACCTGTATCTGAACTACGCGCGCGAACACTGGATGAAGCCCGGCGAAAACCCGCCAGTGGGGCTGATCCTGTGCGCGGAGAAGGGCGCGGCCGAAGCCCGCTATGCGCTGGAGGGCTTGCCCAACAAGGTGCTGGCTGCCGAATACCAGACGGTCCTGCCTGACGAAAAACTGCTGGCCGAAGAGTTGGACAAGACACGGCGCGACTTGGAAGCGCAGCGGATCGCTCGCCATGGCGATGGCGAGCGACGTGGATGAAATCGAGGCGAATGGCGCGACCTCGTCGGACTGCGGCTGACGTGTGGACAGCGCAAGCTCTGGTAGAAGCCGCCCATGACCTTCCCATTCGCCGCTTCGCTCCTCGGCCTCCTGCTCGAATCGGAATTCGGCACCACCGGTGACACGGCTGCGCCCGGCGGCAACCGCTGCACGCTCGAGGGCGTGAGCTGGCGGCCCGGTGAGGGCGGTGCGCTCGCGCTTCGCATCGAGCGGCTCGAGGCGACGGCGCTGCGGTTCGCGTCCGGGCCGTTCGTGCTGGACATTGCGCGCGTCGAGATGCACGGGATCGAAGCCCGGGTGCAGCTCGACGACGGCATCCCTCGCCTCATTGGTATCGAGGTGGCCAGCATGGCGTTCTCTGGCTTGGCACTGCGCGGCCCGATGGCCATGCCCGCCCGGCTTCAGGCGATGTACAAGGCCACGCCGCCACCAGCGGGCGCGGCAGCAGCAGCCGGCATTGCCGCGGGCCAGGCCGCGGCCGATGCATGGCAGCTCGGCCCGCTGACCGATGCCGAAGGCACGCTGCGCAGCCGCATCACCGATGCCCATCTGCTGTTCGACGCCGACGTGACGGTGCCGATACGCGGCGGGCGGATCGACTTCAACGACGCCACCGTCGAACACGTGGGCCCCGACTCGCGCATGGGCGTGAGCAAGATGGGCGTGTACGTCGATGCACCCAACGGCCGCAGCTACCTCTACCAGTTCGCCGGGGCCACGGTGGCCGGCGTGGAATTCGAACACCGCGGCGCCTTGCTGGGCCCCTGGGTCTCCGAGCGCGGCAAGCTGCGGCTGCGCGAATTCGCCGAGTCGATGCTGCGCCAGGGCCGCGGCGGACCGGGGCAGGGGCTGACCGAACAGGCGCGGCTGCTGCTGGGCCGCACCGCGCTGTCGGGCGAGTTGCGGCTCGGCGAGGGGCGGGTGGCCGTGCCGGGGCTGCAACTGCGCCTCGAAGGGCGGCATGCGATCGGGCTGCGCTCGCCTTCGGTCGGCCAGGGGCTCACGTTCGAGATGGCGTCGGTCGCGGCGCGCGACGCGGCAGCGGCAGTGCACGGCATGCAACTGGCTGTAGAGCGGATGTCGGCAACGCTGCAGCTGGTGGTCACTGCCGACGGCGACGGGCTGCGCTTCGCGCTCGACCTCGCGCAAGGCGAGGCGAAGGGGCTGCGGCTGGCGCTTCAGGCCGGCGGCGGCACCGGCGCCTGAAGCGGCACCTCCGGGGCCGCGCACGGCAGGCAGCGCTCGACGCTGCCCCAGCGCGTGCCCGGGCGCTGCCCGATCCACATCCGCGTCACGCCGTTGGTCCATCCGAAGCCGTCCTGCAGCGGGTATTCGCCGCCGCCGCCGCCGGCCACGTGCTCGGCCGGCAACTCGCGCAGCCGGTACTTCTCGACCAGCTTGCCCTCCCTGCGGTAGATGGTGCACACCGTGCGCAGCCAGCGCGTGCGGATCTCCTGCGCGAGCGCATGCTCCGAGAAGGCCTCGAGGCCGACCACGGCCATCCATTGCAGCGGCGCCCAGCCGTTGGGGCGGTCCCACTGCTGGCCGCTGCGCAGCTCGGTGGTGGCGAGGCCGCCGGGTGCCAGCAGGCGCGCGCGCACCATCGCGGCCACGGCATGGGCCTGGCGCGCACTGCACGCGCCCGCGAAGAGCGGCGCCACCGTGGCGGCCGTCAGGCAATTGCGCTGCCGGTTGCGCCGCCAGTCGTGGTCGAAGTAGGCACCTTCGCGCGCGTTCCACAGGAAGCGGTCCATCGCGTCGCGCCGCGCATCGGCGCGGCGCTCGAACGCCTTCGCGGTCGGCAGGTCGCCCGTGTCGCGGCCGAGGCGCGCGATGGTGCGTTCGAGCTTGAAGAGAAAGGCATTGAGGTCGACCGGCACGATGCTGGTGGTGTCGATCTGCGACAGCGACAGGCTCTCGGGCACCGCGGCGTCAGGCGCGCGCAGCCAGCGCGTGCTGAAGTCCCAGCCCGATTCGGCTGCGGCGCGCAGGTCGCGCCAGACCTCGGGCGACGGCCGGTCGGCTTCGCGGGCGGTGGCCACGTCCTCGAGCCATGATTCCTCGCGCGGCGTGTCGCGGTCGTCCCAGTAGCGGTTGAGCAGGCTGCCGTCGGGCAGCCGCACCAGCCGCCGCACCGCCTGGCCGGCCTCGAGCTCCGGCTCGCCCGCCATCCAGTACGCATGCTCGCGCAGCATCTGCGGCAGGTAGGCGGCCGCCGACTGCACGCCGTGGGCTTCGCACAGCTCGGCCATCCATGCGAAGACCGGGGGCTGCGAGCGGCTCAGGTAGTAGGTGCGCGTGCCGTTCGGCGCATGGCCGTAGGTGTCGATCAGGTACGCGAAGTTGTCGGTCATGCTGCGCAGCAGCTGCGGCTGCCCGCCATCCGCCAGGCCGAGCATCTGGAAGTACGAGTCCCAGTAGTAGAGCTCGCGGAAGCGGCCGCCGGGCACCACGTAGTCGTGCGGCAGCGGCAGGGCCGAGCCGCCGGCCGGATGCGCGGTGGGGCACCGCGTGAGCACGGGCCAGAGGCCGTCGATGTGCTCGCTGAGTGCCTGGCCCGGCACCGACTCGTATTCGTCGCGGTGCGCGGCGGGCGGCTCGAAGTGCGCATGCACGAAGACGCCAAGGTCGAAGCCCGCGTCCTTGCAGGTGGCGCGGTAGCGCGCGAGGATCAGCGCCGGGTCCTGGCGCGGCGCGCAGTCGACGAAGGTCTTGCTGTCGTCGAAGATGCCGCTGCTCTGCACGGCGGCGAACAGCTCCTTGTACCTGTCGGCGGGCGTAAGATGGTCGGCTTTCGGCACCGCGCGCGCTTCGGCGTGCGGCCGCCCGCCATTCAGGGTGGGGTGTCGTTCCAGGGGAGGCCTCCTTCGCATCGCATGGTCTGATGGAGTGCGCGATCCCCGCCGGGTTCCCCGGCCATCGCCTCGCAGGCGAGAGCGCCGATCGGCGCGCCGTCCTGCATTTGCATTGAACTCCGCGCCGGCTTGCCGGTCGCATTGGCCCATGAACGCTGTCATCACATATTTTGAGAACCTCGACTGGGCCCGCTGGAGCGGGCCTGCCCTTTCCGCCTTGCGCATCGTCCTGATCATCGCCCTGGCCTGGGTCGCGATCGTCATGCTGCAGCGCGGCGTGCGGCTCGTGCGGCTGCGCGTGCAGAGCCGCCTCGGCGGCGCCGACGGCGTGAGCCGCGCCGAAACGCTCGGGCGCGTGGTGCGCTACCTGATCGCGATGGTGGTGAGCGCGGTGGCGGTGATGCTCGTGCTCGGCGAGGTGGGCGTGTCGCTCGCGCCGATCCTCGGCGCTGCGGGTGTCGTCGGCCTGGCGATCGGCTTCGGCGCGCAGAGCCTCGTGAAGGACTATTTCACCGGGTTCTTCCTGCTGTTCGAGGACCAGATACGCACCGGCGACGTGGTCACGATCGCGGGCATCGGCGGCTCGGTCGAGGACATCACGCTGCGCCATGTGCGCCTGCGCGACTACGACGGCAACGTGCACTTCATCCCGAACGGGCTCGTCACCACGGTCACCAACAAGTCGCGCTCGTTCGCGCAGTCGGTGGTCGATGTCGGCGTGTCGTACCGCGAGAACGTCGACGAGGTGATGGCGGTGATGGCCGAGGTCGGCGCGGACCTGCGCCAGGATCCGGCGCACGGCGCGCGCATCCTCGACGACCTGGAGATCGCGGGCGTCGAGCGCCTCGACGACAGCGCCGTGGTGCTGCGCTGCCGCTTCAAGGTGGCGCCGTCGCAGCAATGGACGGTGCGCCGCGAATACCTGCGCCGCCTCAAGGCCGCCTTCGACGCGCGCGGCATCGAGATCCCGTTCCCGCATCTCACCGTGTACGCCGGCATCGGCAAGGACGGCACTGCGCCGGCCATGCCGATGCGGCTGCAGCGCGAGCCGGCCAGGCCGGCAGTGACTGCGCAGGACGCGGCCGCCTGACCGGCCGCGCGCTCAGGCGCGCAGGCGGGCCTCGATGGTGGTCCTGGCGTGGCGCACGAACGCAGCCAGTTCTGTGCGAAGGTCCGCCAGGTCGTCGCTCGCACCGCCGAGGTATGCAGATTGCGCCCGCTCGAGCACCTGGCGCCGTGCCGTGGGCAGGCGCTCGAGCGCCCATGCGGCCGCCACATGCTTCGGTGCGATGGCACCGGTGGCGGCGCTGAACCAGATGCGCGCGAGCGCGAGCACCACGTTGCACTCGTCGCCCTGCCAGTCGTCGGGACCGTTCCACTGCGCGACGGTGTCCGCGAGCGCCTGCCTGAAATCGCTATCGGGCACGGCGTCGAAGCAGTTCGCGGCCGGCGGCCCAGCCAGCGCGATGCTGTGCTGCAGCACCTTGCGCAGCAGGATGGCGATGTCGGCGTCCGCTTCGCGCGGCGGGATGTGCCCGGCCTGCAGTTCGTCGCGCAGCCACTCGCCGAACTGCAGCTCGCGCAGCGGCGGATAGCGCCACGGCACCACTTCGCGCTGCACGAGCACGGTCGCTTCGAGCGCGCGCAGCGGCCCGGCCGTGCCCGGCGGCGCCGAGACCTGCAGCAGTTGCGTCATCAGCGTGCGCCGCACCGGTTCGGCGAGCGGCTCGCGCACCGTGACGAGCAGGTCGATGTCGCTGCGCGGCATCAGGCCGCCGTCGAGCGCGGAGCCGAACAGGTGAATCGCCTGCAGCGTGCCGCCGAGCTGATGTTCGATCAACTCGCATGCGGCTGCGAGCTGCGGGCCGATCCCGGAGGGCAGGGTGTCGTTCATTGCCGCGATGCTATCGCCGCGCCGCCGAAGCGGTCATCGAAACACCGCGTGACCCAGTCGATGAACACGCGCACGCGCGGCGACAGCAGCCGGTGGTGCGGATACAGCACCGAGTACAGCATCGGTGGGCACGGCGCATGCGCGAGGATCTCGACCAGCGTGCCCTTCTTCAGTCGCTCCTCGACGCCGTAGCGCGGCACCTGGATGATGCCGCAGCCCTGTTCGGCGCAGGTCTTGTAGCTGTCGGCGCTGTTGACGCTGATCCAGCCCTTCAGCTGGTGTTCCTCGATGCGGCCGTCGACCTCGAACAGGTACGGAAAGACGCCCGCGCGCGACGAGGAAAAGAAATTCACGCCCCAGTGCTGCGCGAGGTCGGACGGCTGCAGCGGCGTGCCATGCGCGGCGAGATAACCGGGGCTCGCGCAGGTGACCTGCGGAATCAGCGCGAGGCGCCGCGTGACCAGCGACGAGTCCTTCGGCTCGCCCGCGCGCACCACGCAGTCGACCCCTTCGCGCACCAGGTCGACCAGCCGGTCGCCGCTGCCGATGGCGAGTTCGATGTGCGGATAGCGCGCATGGAATTCGCCGATGCGCGGCAGCACGATGTCGTTGGCGGGCGCGCCATGGATGTCGATGCGCAGCCGGCCGCGCGGATTGACCGCGTGCTGCGCGAGCGACGATTCGGCGTCCTCGAGTTCGTGCAGCAGATGCCGGCAGCGTTCGTAGAAGGCCTGTCCGTCGACCGTGGTGCGCACCTGGCGCGTGGTGCGCTCGAGCAGCCGCACCTGCAGCCGTGCCTCGAGCTGCTTGATCGCATGGGTCGCCGTGGCGCGCGGCATGTCGAGCGCCGCGGCCGCCTGCGTGAAGCTGCCCAGGTCGACGATGCGCGTGAACAGCTGCATGGTGTCGAAACGGTCCATGGAGAACGACCTGATTGTTGATGCCGGTTGGATTGTATTGGCAACATCGATGTATTTATTCAAGTGCGATGAACAGCCAGACTGCGTGCTCGTTCCAACCCTTGAGGAGTGCACACGATGCAAGCAGCGATCCCGGCGCGACTGCGCAGCCTTGGCGAACGGCTCGAGCCGTGGAGCTACCTGCTGCTGCGCGCAGCCTTCGGCCTGATGCTCATGACCCACGGCATCCCCAAGCTGCTGGGCCGCAGCCACGGCAGCATGGCCGACCCGATGGCGGGCTCGGTCCACCTGATCGGCAATGTGTTGCACCTGCCCGCGGCGCCGGCGATCGGCTGGTTCATCGCGCTGCTCGAAGGCGTTGGCGGACTGATGCTCGCGCTCGGCCTGCTCACGCGGTGGGTCGCGCCGATGGTGGTGGTGCAGATGCTCGTCATCTGCTGGCTGCTCGCGCCGACCTTTCCCTGGATCGACCGCGGCTTCGAGTACCCGCTGATGCTGGTCTTCACCGCACTGCTGATTGCCATGCGCGGCGGCGGCCGCGCCTCGCTCGACGGCTGGCTCGCCCGCCGCGCCTGAATGCCGATGCGCCAACAACGAGGACAGCCACGATGAACTCCCTGCAGCCAACCCCGCCGCTGCGCCGGCGCACCTTCATGATGGCCACGGCCGCCGGCATGGGCGCCGCAGCCACCGGCGCGGCCGGCGCCGCCGACGAGGCCACCCCCGCGGCCGGTCCGCACCAGGGCACCCAGCCCACGCGCGTCACCGTGAACGGCCGGGTGCACGACTTGCGGCTGCAGCCGCGCACCTCGCTGCTCGACATGCTGCGCGAGCAGCTCGGCCTGACCGGCGCCAAGAAGGGTTGCGACCACGGCCAGTGCGGCGCCTGCACGGTGCACCTCGATGGACGCCGCGTGGCCGCGTGCCTCACGCTCGCGGTCAAGACCGACGGCTGCGCCGTGACCACCATCGAGGGCATCGCTTCGCCCGATGGCACGCTGCACCCCATGCAGCAGGCCTTCATCGACCACGATGCGCTGCAGTGCGGCTACTGCACGCCGGGCCAGGTGATGGCCGCGATCGCCTGCGCGCGCGAAGGCCATGCCACGAGCGACGCGCAGATCCGCGAGTTCATGAGCGGCAATCTCTGCCGCTGCGGCGCCTACGTCGGCATCCTCGAGGCGATCCGCGCGGCGGCGCCCGCGATGCAGCGCCTGGAGGGCCGGCGCCATGCGTGACTTCGTCTACCTGCGCCCGCGCGACACGGGCGAAGCCGTCGCGCTGCACGCGCGCCACGCGCCCGGCGCGCGCTACTTCGCCGGCGGCACCACGCTGTTCGACCTGATGAAGCTCGGCGTGGAAGCGCCCGCCACGGTCATCGACGTCACGCGCATCGAGGGCCTGCACGGCATCGACACCCGTCGCCGCGACGAACTGCACATCGGCGCGCTCGCGCTGATGAGCGACGTGGCCGCGCACGACAACGTGCAACGCGAGTTCCCCGCGCTGGCGGAGTCGTTGTCGAAGGCCGCTTCGCAGCAGCTGCGCAACATGGCGACGGTGGGCGGCAACCTGTTGCAGCGCACGCGCTGCGCGTACTTTCGCGGCGGTCCCGAGTTCGCATGCAACAAGCGCGTGCCGGGCAGCGGCTGCGCGGCGCTCGGCGGGCAGAACCGCGGCCACGCGGTGCTCGGCGGCAGCGAAGCCTGCGTGGCGGTGTACCCGGGCGACATGGCGGTCGCGCTTGCGGCCTTCGATGCGGTGGTCGACACGCTGAGCCCGCGCGGCGAGCGGTCGGTGCCGGTGCGCGAACTGCATCGCGCCCCCGGCAGCACACCGCACCTGGAGACGGTGCTGGCCGACGACGAACTGATCGTGCGCATCCGCGTGCCGCGCGGACCGGTCGGCCGCGCGTCGACGTACCACAAGGTCCGCGATCGCGAGTCGTATGCCTTCGCGCTCGCATCGGCCGCGGTGGCTGTGCATCTGCAGGGGAACCGCGTGGCCGAGGCGCGCATCGCGCTGGGCGGCGTCGCGACGCGGCCTTGGCGCGCGACCGCGGCCGAGCGCAGCTTGCTGGGCCGGCCGCTCACGCGCGCGGCGGCGCGGCGTGCGGCCGAGCTTGCGTTCGCGGAGGCGCAGCCGCTCTCGCACAACGCCTTCAAGGTGGCGCTCGGCATCGAGACCGTGACCGACGCGCTGATGCTGGCCAAGGACAGGAGCTGAAGCGATGGCGAACAACAACACCCTCATTCCACCGGCGCGCAAGCCGCGTCCCGGCATCGAACGCGTCGACGCACGCGACAAGGTGCGCGGCGCCACGCGCTACGCCGCCGACGACGTGCGCGCCGGCATGCTGCATGCGGCGCTGGTGCCGTCGCGCATCGCGCGCGGGCGCATCGTGCGCATCGATACCACCGCCGCGCTGCGTGTGCGCGGCGTGCGCAGCGTGCTCACGCACGAGAACATCGGCGGGTTCGACACCGGCGGCTTCCTGATGGCGGGTGGCTTTGGCTTCCAGAGCTTCTATCCGCTGCGTTCCGACCAGATCGCCTACCGCGGCCAGAGCGTCGCGATGGTGGTGGCCGACACGCTCGAGGCGGCGCGCGAAGCCGCGGCGCTGGTGGTGGTGGCGTACGCGGCGGCGGCGTTCGCCGCGACGCTCGGCACGGCCGATGCCGAGCCGCTCGCACAGTCCGCCGTGCTGCCGCAGCCGATGTTCGCCGACCGCCGCGTGGGCGACGCCGAGGCCGCGCTCGCGCGCGCCGAGGTCGGCGTCGACCTGCGCTACGAACTCCCGCCGCAGCACCAGAACCCGATGGAGATCATCGCCACCGTGGCCGAATGGAGCGACGACGGCCAACT
The DNA here is from genome assembly GCA_946478645.1 of uncultured Variovorax sp. Next base: position 9,815 of record CAMLCW010000003.1, on the reverse strand, counting down.
GACCGTGCAGGAGCCGACGCAGAACGCCGAGAGCGTGCGCCATGGCCTGGCGAAGCAGCTCGGCATCGAGCCCGCCAGGGTGCGCGTGCTGTCGCCCACGCTCGGTGGCGGCTTCGGCCAGAAGAACTCGCTGCAGTCGCACACCGCGCTGGTGGCGTTGGCTGCGCGGCAGCTCGGCCGGCCGGTCAAGCTCGTGATGACGCGCGCGCAGCTGTTCCACAACGCCAGCTTCCGCCCCGCGAGCCGCCACCGCGTGCGGCTGGGCGCGGACCGCAGCGGGCGCCTGCTCGCGGCGGTGCACGAGATCGACCAGCAGACCTCGCGGCACGACCTGTTCCCGTCGGTGGGCACCGAGATCACCTCGCGCCTGTATGGCGTGCAGCATTTCCTGGGCCGCGAGCGGCTGGTGCGCACCGACGTGCAGACGCCGGGCTACATGCGCGCGCCGTTCGAGCATCCGGCCGCCTTCGCCTTCGAAAGCGCGATCGACGAACTGGCCTATGCGCTCGACCGCGACCCGGTGGCCTTCCGCCTCGCCAACGATGCCGTGGCCGATCCGCTGACGGGCAAGCCGTTCTCGTCGCGCCACGTGCGCGAATGCCTGATGCGGGGCAGCGAGCTGTTCGGCTGGCAGCGCCGCACGATGGCCCCCGGTTCGATGCGCGCGGCCGATGGCAGCCTGCTCGGCTGGGGCGTGGCGCTCGGCATCTACAAGGCCGCGATGGCGCCCGCGATGGCGACCGTGCGGCTGCGCGCCGACGGCACGGTGCGCGTGGCCGTCGGCGGCCACGAGATGGGGCAGGGCCTGCGCACGGCGATCGCCGTCACCGTGGCGCGCGCGCTCGGCACGCCGGTGGCGGCGGTCGAGATCGCGCTCGGCGACACCGCCGCCGCGCCCCAGCACCTGACGGCCGGCTCCTGGGGCACCGCCACCGCGCTGCCGCCCGTGGTGGAGGCGATCGGGCGCCTGAAGGACGACCTGCGCCAGCACGCGGGCACGGCCGCAGCGCAGGCGCCCGATGCTGCCGCCGTGGCGCTGCTGCGCGCATCGGGCCGGCCCTTTGCCGAGGCGCAGAGCCGGCGCCGCGCACCGGGCCAGCCCGAGCAGGTCTACGGCCGGCTCACGGGCGGGCTGCCGGCCGCGGCCGGGCCGGTGTACCCCGACTTCGTTGCCTTCAGCTTCATCGCGCACTTCGTCGAGGTGCGCATCGAGCCCACCACGCGGCGCATCCGCGTGCCGCGCGTGGTCAGCGTGGCCGACTGCGGCACCGTCGTGAGCCCGCGCACCGCGCGCAGCCAGGTCGAAGGCGGCGTGGTCTGGGGCATCGGCGCCGCGCTGCGCGAGCTGAGCGAGGTCGATCCGCGTTACGGCGGCTTCCTGAACGCCGACCTCGCCGAATACGTGCTGCCGGTGGCGGCCGACATCGGCAGCATCCAGGTCGACTTCGTGGGCGAGCCCGACCTGCGCTTCAACGCGCTGGGCGCCAAGGGGCTCGGCGAGGTCGCGATGGTGGGCGTGGCGCCCGCGATCGTGAATGCGGTGTTCCATGCCACCGGCAAGCGGCTGCGCCGGCTGCCGGTGATGCTGGAGGATCTTTACGGGGCGTGAGGCGAGCGCGCTGCATCGCTACCGGGCGCCACCGCATCCGTACCGGCCTCCACCTGCCGCGCCGCATGTTGCGTGGCCGCCTGGGCGCGCGTCGCCGCCACCGAGCCGTGCGCGCTCGCATAGACCTTGGTGAACTCCGCGCCCAGCAGAAAGATCTGCGCCGCGTAGTACACCCAGGCGAGCAGCACCACGAACGAGCCCGCCGCCGCGAGCGACTCGCGCACACCGCTCTTGCCGATGTAGAGCCCGATCAGCACCTTGCCGACCTCGAACAGCACCGCGGTGACACCCGCGCCGATCCAGACGTCGCGCCATGCGATCGGGCTGCTCGGCATGAGCTTGAAGATCATCGCGAAGAGCAAAGTGAGGATCGCGAGCGACACCAGCACGTTCACCGCCTGCAGCAGCACTTCCCAGCCGGGGAACAGGCCCTCGCTCCAGCTGCCCAGCGCGGCGAGGCCCGTGCTCACGATCAGCGACACCATCAGCAGGAACGCGAGGCCGAGGATCAGCCCGAACGAGAGCACGCGCGCGCGCAGGATGCCCCACACGCCCTGCGGCTTCGCGCGCTCGGGCACGTGCCAGATGCGGTCGAGCGCCGACTGCAGCTCCGCAAACACCGTGGTCGCACCGACGAGCAGCACGACGACGCTGACCGCGCCCGCGACCAGTCCGCGCGACGGCTCGCTGGCGCTGCGGATGAGCCCCTGCACCGCGACCGCGCCCTCCTGGCCGATGAGGTCGGAGAGCTGCGCGGCGATCTGTCCCTGCACCGCTTCCGGTCCGAAGATGGTTCCTGCCACGGCAATCACGATCACGAGCAAGGGTGCGAGCGAAAAGGTGGTGTAGTAGGCGATGGCCGCGCCCATGCTCGGCGCGAGGTCGTCGATCCACGCCATGACCGCGTCCTTGCACAGGCGCAGGAGCTGCCCGGCCTTGGACGGCGCAGAAGAAGAGGAGGAGGAAGACGTGGTCTTGTCCAAGAGATCGCTCCAGAGTTTCGCCACTCTGGCACCTTGACGACGCGCTCTCGTGCGAGTGCGCCGTTGGAGCGGGTAGCCGCGGACCTACAGGAAGCCCGGCCACCTGCGCAGCGCCGGCTCGTCAGTTCGGCACCTCTGGATCATAGAATCCGACCATTCCATGCGATACGAACTCACGGATCTTCGGCTCTTCCTGGAGATCGCCGAGGCAAAAAGCCTGACCGCGGCAGCTGCAGCCTTGTTCATCACCAGTTCGGCAGCCAGCTACCGGCTCAAGAACCTGGAGCAGGCCCTTGGTACGCCCCTGTTCGAGCGCAACTCGCGCGGCATGGAATTGACCCGAGCCGGCGAGGCGGTCCTTGCGCACGTTCGAGACATCTTCGAAGACGTCGAAAGAATGCAGGGCGATGTGCGCCTGTTCATCTCCGGCATCAAGGGCCACGTCCGCATCATCGCCAACAGCAGCGCACTGAACAGCTTCGTCACGCAGACGCTGGGGCGTTTCCTGGTCGCTCACCCGGGCATCGATGCGGATGTCGAGGAGCGCCAGAGCGAGACCATTCCGGCCGCGGTGCTCGCCCGCGAGGCGGACATCGGGATCTTCGCGGGCAAGACCGATGTCCAGGGCTTGGCCATCCACCCCTACGCGATCGACCAGCTGGTCATCGTTGCGCCGCCGGAGCACGAGATCTCGACGCGTCCGTCCGTACGTCTGGGTGACGCCCTGGACTTTGAATTTGTTTGCATGCATCGCGACAGCAGCAACTACCTGTTCCTTCGCGACGCGGCCGCCAGGCAAGGCAGAACAGTCACGGCGCGGTTGCATGCACAGGGGTTCGAAGCCGTGCTCTCGCTCGTTGCTGCGGGTGTGGGGATTGCCATGGTTCCCAGCAGCGTTCTCGAGCATCGCCAGGCGCCGCACCGGGTCGCACGGCTTGCCCTTGACGAGCCATGGGCACGCCGTGAACTCAACCTTGCCGTCCGAGCCGATGCGCGCTTCCCGGACTTCATCAAGGCATGCGTGGACTTTCTGCTCGACGATCCCCTGGTCGCAGCGACGCGACAGGCGAGCGGCGGCGCGCAGTGACGGGGCGCTTCTCGGCCGCGTCCAACTTTCACGAACGCTCACTTTGATACTGCTCAATTGACCCTCCGATGTGCTGCGCCAAGAATCGGCGTCAGTTATCGGAGAAAGAATGCTTGCAAACGCGCTCAGCGGGGTCCGTGTCGTCGACCTGTCGAGAATCCTGGCGGGTCCGTGGTGCACCCAGAACCTTGCGGACCTCGGTGCCGACGTCTTGAAGATCGAGCGCCCGCAAGTGGGCGACGACACCCGCAGCTGGGGCCCGCCCTTCGTGGTCGGCGAAACCGGCGAGCAAGTCTCCGCCTATTTCCTGTCGTGCAATCGCGGCAAACACTCAGTCACCCTCGACTTCGCCCGCCCTACCGAGCGTGAATGGCTGATCCAGCAGATCCGTGAAGCCGATGTCCTGGTCGAGAACTACAAGGTCGGGGATCTCGCGCGCCACGGCCTGGACTTCGAAAGCATGGCCAAGGTAAATCCACGGCTGATCTACCTGTCCGTGACCGGCTTCGGGCAAACCGGCCCGTTTGCTCACAAGCCGGGCTACGACTACATCTTCCAGGGCATGGGTGGCCTCATGGGCTACACCGGCATACCCGACGGCGAGGCGGGTGCAGGACCGCTTCGCGCCGGCGTCGCGGTCGTCGACCTCATGACGGGAATGTATGCGACGAGCGCGGTGCTGGCCGCACTGATCGAGCGCGGACGAACCGGCACGGGGCAGCACCTGGACATTGCACTCTTCGACGTGTCGGTGGCCATGAACGCGAACCAGGGCGCCAATTACCTGGTCTCTGGACAAAGCCCGACGCGCAGCGGCAACGCCCACCCGAACCTGGCGCCCTACGAAGTCTTCGAATGCGCGGACGGCCACATCATCCTGGCCATCGGCAACGACAAGCAGTTCGCGTCGTTCTGTGCGCTCATGGAGAGTCAATGGCATCTGGATCCGCGGTTTGCCAGCAACGCGGGCCGCCTGACCCACATGCGTGAGCTTCGTCCGCTCCTTCGGGACGCCATGAAGCGCTGGTGCGCAAAGCCTTTGGGGGAGGCGCTGGATTCGCGCGGCATCTCCTGGGGAAACATCCACACCATGGCGCAGGTTTTCGAGCATCCGCAGGTCGTTCACCGTCAGATGCTGCAGACCGTCGCGCATCCGACGTTCGGGACGCTCAAGCTCGTGCGCAATCCCATGGTCTTGCCCGACGACAAAAACACGGTCCAGCCACCGCCGGCGCTGGGCCGATCAACTTTCAAAGAATGGAGACAGCAGTGAAACTCTCGAGAACGATATTGTCCCTGGCGCTGTGCATGAGCGCCCTCCCGATGGCGCAGGCGGCAGACGCCTCATCGTATCCGGAGCGCCCCGTTCGCCTGATCGTTCCCTATGCGGTGGGTGGTGCGACCGATGTGATCGGCCGCGTCATGGCGCGCTACCTTGGCGAAGCGCTCGGTCAGTCGGTGGTGGTCGAAAACAAGCCCGGGGCCGGCGGCAGCACCGGATCGAGCTTCGCGGCCACCCAGCCCGCGGACGGCTACACGCTGGTGATGATGGTGGAAAGCTCCCATGCCGTGAACCCGAACGTGTATGCCACCCGGGCCTACGACCCCGTCAAGGACTTCACGCCCATCAGCAACATTGCCAACGTTCCCGGTGTGATGGTGGTGAACCCGTCCTCGAGCTACAAGAGCGTCCAGGATGTCATCGACGCCGCGACGAAAGCGCCGGCCAAGCTGAACTACGGCTCGTCGGGCAACGGCGGCTACAGCCACCTGAGTGGCGCGCTTTTTGGAAGCACGACCAAGACCCAGCTCACCCACGTGCCGTACAAAGGCCTGGGCCCGGCCTTGAACGACCTGATGTCCGGCCAGATCGACGTTGTGTTCGACAACATGCCTTCCTCTGGCGGGCTGATCGCCGGCGGCAAGTTGCGCCCGCTGGCCGTTTCGAGCCCGGAGCGTCTGCCCCAGTTGCCCAATGTCCCAACCTTCGCCGAGGTTGGCCTGAAGCCGATGAACAACATGTCCTGGTATGGCATCGGTGCGCCCAAGGGCCTGAATCCGTCGGTCCTTGCCAAGCTGAGCGCTGCAGCCAGGAAAGCGCTGGAGAACCCGGGCATGAAGAAGACGATCCAGGACCAAGGCGCCATCATCGACTACACGACGCCGCAGCAGTTCAAGGAAATGGTGGAACGCTCGAACAAGACGTGGGCCAAGCTCGTCCAGGACATCGCCTTCGAGAAGATGTGATGGCAGCGGCTGAACAAATGAATGCAACGGCTGCACCTGCGGAGGTCTCGTTCCCGATGCCCGCCACCGCGGTGGTCACCATCACCGCCGGCGGCGTCCTCAACGTGCTGAGCACGCCGGTGATCCGGGGCCTCATCCAGACGCTGGAGCACCTGGCGAGCAATGAAGACATCAACTGCGTCGTTCTGCGCGGCAGTGGCTCGCGGGCCTTCATCGCGGGCGCGGACATCAAGGAGATGGCGGGCCTCGACGCCGAGAGCGGCCGAACGTTCATCGGCGGTCTGCGCGACCTTTGCAACGCCATCCGCCACTTTCCGGTGCCAGTCATCGTGCGCCTGGAGGGGCATACCCTGGGAGGTGGCCTGGAGTTGGCGATGGCGGGCGACCTGAGGATCGCAGCCGACAACGCCGTGGTCGGGATGCCGGAGGTCAAGGTGGGCATCCCATCGGTCATTCATGCGGCCATGATGCCGTCGCAGATCGGCACGACGCGGGCGTCCTGGATGTTGCTGACCGGCGAGAACATCAGCGCCCTCCAGGCGCGCGACTGGGGCCTCATCAGCGAGTGCGTGCCGCAGGACCAGCTCGATGCGCGGATCGAGGCAGTCGCGCATGCGTTCTCGCAGATCGGGCGCTCAGTGCTGCGCCAGCAAAAGCGCCTGCTTCGCCGCTGGGAGACGATGACGCTCGACGCAGCGATCGAAAACAGCGTGGCGGAGTTCGGCGAGGCCTTCAACACGGGCGAGCCGCAGCATCACATGAATGCCTTCCTGAGCAAGAAGGCCAAGGGCAAGTCTCCCTGACTTGCCACCTTCCTTTAAATGTCGACTCGTCCGAGCAGGCCCCACGGCGTGCAAGGCTGCCCGGCTGTCATGCGCCGACCCCGTCGAACACGATCACGCTGCGGGCCACCTCACCGCGCGTCATCGCGGCGAAGCCCTCGTTGATGTCTTCCAGCCGGATGCGACGAGACACCAGGTCATCGAGGTTCAGGCGGCCCTGCAGGTAGAGCTCGATGAGGCGCGGAATGTCGTCGCGGATGCGGGCAGAGCCCAGCGCCGAGCCGTGGATCTTTTTTTCCAGGAAGAAGTCGCTGGCTTCGATGGAAGCCTTGACGCCCGGCGCGAAAAGGCCGACGACAGTGGCAGTGCCGCCGGGCTGCAGCATCTTGAAGCACTGCTCCACGGTGGCCGCGATCCCGATGCACTCGAAAGAGAACTCGACACCGCCCTGCGTGAGCTCGACGACCTTCGCAACGACGTCGCCCTCGCTCGCGAGCACAGTATCGGTGGCGCCAAACCTGCGCGCGAGCTCCAGCTTCGAGGGCACGTTGTCGATGGCGATGATCCGCGCCGCACCAGCGATGCTGGCGCCATTGACGGCCGCCAAGCCGACACCGCCACAGCCCACGACCGCCACCGATGCACCGGCTGGTACCCGGGCGCTGCGGAACACCGCGCCAGTGCCGGTGATGACCGCGCAGCCCAGCAGCGCTGCGCGGTCGAGCGGCATGTCCTTGCGGATCCGCACGAGTGCGTTGCGGTGCACGAGCATCTGCTCGGCAAAGCCGGAGAGATTGAATACCTGACTGACGGGCTGGCCTGCGTGCGACAACCGCCGGGCCTTCCCGGGAGGCTGCTTGACCTCCGTGTCCATGCACAAAGCGAACCGGCCCCCCAGGCACTGCATGCAGGTGCCGCAGAACACCGAAAGCGCGCCGACCACGTGGTCGCCCGGCTGCAGGTCCTTGACGCCGCTGCCGACCGCCGCGACGACGCCGGCCACTTCGTGGCCGAGCACGCCAGGGAGCGGGATCTTGCGCATGCCCTGCATGTAGTGCAGGTCGCTATGGCACAGACCGACGGCCGCGGTGTTCAAGAGAACTTCGTTCGGCCCCGGCGAGCCGATCGACACATCCTGAATCACCAAAGGTCGGCCGAATTCTTCGAGGACTGCTGCTCGCATCGTCTTGGTGACTCCGTGTGGGTTGTGGGAATGCGGCCGGGCCGCGCGTCGATCAGTGTAGGAGGACCGCTTCGCACAAACCTCAAGCCTTGTGCAAAGTTGGTTTGCACCTCACGAGAAGCCGCGGGCACCTCCCACAGAAATAATTCGTGCGCCCGGGTTGGCATCCAGCCCGCCAGGTGCGCCAACAAGAACAGGAGACCACCATGAACCGCCGCAGACTCTTTTTCGCAATTCTGGCGATCGCATCGATGGCCGGTGCCGCCATGGCGCAGCAACAGCCGACCAGGATCGTGGTGCCCTTCGCCGCAGGCGGCGGCACCGACTCCTACCTGCGGCTGCTGGCCGACGAACTGACGAAGCGCGGCACACGGACCATCGTCGAGAACAAGCCCGGCGGCAGCGCGGTGGTCGCCGCCGACTACGTCGCGAAGGCACGGCCGGACGGGCAGACGCTGGTCATGTCCTTCGTCGGCATGCTGGGAACCAACACCATCCTGTTCGACAAGCTGCCCTACGATCCACAGAAGGATTTCACGGCAGTCTCGCAGGTGGCGTACCAGCCTACGATCATCGTCGGCCGCACCGAACTGCCGTACAAGAACATCAAGGAACTGGTGGACTATGCCCGGGCCAATCCGGGCGCCATCAACCGCGGCTCCCCGGGCGCGGCGATCCTGAGCAACCTGGCACCCGTGGCGTTCGAGAAGTCGCTTGGCATTCGCACCAATCACATACCGTTCAACGGCGACGCACCCGCCATCCAGGCGATGCTCAGCAATTCCATCGATGTGTATGGCACCTCCATCACGAGTTCCTTGCCGCATATCAAGTCGGGAAAATTTCGCGTGCTTGGCGTGATGGACACCAAACGCCTGCCACAGGTGCCTGAAGCGATGACCTTCAAGGAGCTCGGATACGACTTCGAGGCACCGCTGCGGTACTACCTGTCTGCGCCCGCGGCCACGCCCAAGGACGTGGTGTTCCGCCTGAACAAATCGATCAACGAGGTGCTTGCGGATCCGGCCTTCATCGAGCGCGCTCGTGCCATCGGCATGGAGCCACAAGGTGGAAGTTCTGAAGACATGGAGCGGCTTCTCAATGCAGAGATCGCACGCTGGAACCCCGTTGTGAAGAGCCTCAACCTGCCCAAAGCAGGTCAATAGCGCGGGTACGACAGCCGGCCGGGCGGGCGTTGCCGCGCTGCGCTACTTCGCCGACACGCGCGCGCTCGCGTCGTCCGCATCGAACACCATGCGCGACGGCCAGGGCGCCCACGGCGTGCCGAGCCCCGGGTGCGCTGGGGTGCCCGCCCGCGCGAAAGCGCCGAGGCTTTGCATCATCTGCGCAGACAGCGCCAGCCGGCCGGGCCGGTTCTGCGCCGTGGCGAGGATGTTCGCGTAGAGCGACGGCCCGAAATTGCCGAACACGAAGGGCAGGTCGAAGGTGTGGGCGGCGCCGAAGATGGCATCGAAGGGCGGCGGCAGGCGGTCCCAGTCGAAGTCGTAGGCCCAGACCTCCTGCTGGCGCGAACGCAGCGCATCGAGCACGTCGTTGCGCATCGCATCGAACCAGAGCCGGTCGAGCGCCGCGGTGCGCGCGATGAAGCCGGTCTGCGGCCGGTCCACCGGGAGATAGGCCTGCGGAATCCACTGCGCCACCGAGCTCGCCGGGGCTGCGTCGGGGGCGTAGCGCGACACCAGCGCAAACACCGCGGCGTCGTCGAGCAGGCGTCCGCTCGTGCCGCCGAATTCGGGCCGCATCGCGAGCAGCTGCGGGAACAGCCGGACCTCGTCGCGCGTCTTGCCCGCGAGCACCGGCATGCGCAGGTAGCGGCCCTCGCGGATCGCGCGGATCGGGTCGTGCGCGACGACCCAGCCATCGGGAATCGGGTTCGATGCGCCCATGCCCTTGGGCGCGAGGC
>CAMLCW010000002.1 GCA_946478645.1 uncultured Variovorax sp. | reverse complement strand
TCATCTACGACCAGACCTGCGCCACCGAGAAGCGCCGCCGCCGCAAGCGCGGCACGGCCGTCGATCCGGCCAAGCGCGTGGTCATCAACGAGCTGGTCTGCGAAGGCTGCGGCGACTGCAGCGTGCAGAGCAACTGCCTGTCGGTCGAGCCGCTCGAGACCGAATTCGGCCGCAAGCGCGCGATCAACCAGAGCACCTGCAACAAGGACATGAGCTGCCTCAAGGGCTTCTGCCCGAGCTTCGTGACGGTCGAAGGCGGGCAGCTCAAGAAGAAGGCCAAGGACAAGGCGGCATCGCCGCTCGAACTCGGCCCGCTGGCCGAGCCCGCGGTGCCCGCGCTGGCGCCCGGCCAGGTCTGGGGCATCGTCGTGGCCGGCGTCGGTGGCACGGGCGTCATCACCATCGGCCAGCTGCTCGGCATGGCGGCGCACATCGAGGGCAAGGGCATCGTCACCCAGGACGCTGCCGGCCTCGCGCAGAAGGGTGGCGCCACCTGGAGCCACGCGCTGATCGGCGAATCGCAGGAGGCGATCCGCACCACGCGCGTCGGCACGGCCGCGGCCGACCTGATCCTCGCGGCCGACCCGCTGGTGGCGGTCAATCCCGAAACCCTGGCGCGCATGCGCGAAGGCCGCACGCACGTGGCGCTCAATGCGCACGGCACGCCGACCGCGGCCTTCGTGCGCAACGCCAACTGGGTCAATCCGCAGGACGACTGCGCGGGCGACATCGCGAAGGTGGTGGGCGCCGATGCGCTCGGCGCGTTCGATGCCGACGCCGCCGCGACCACGCTGATGGGCGACAGCCTCTACGCCAACCCGATGCTGCTGGGCTATGCCTGGCAGAAGGGCTGGATCCCGCTCGCGCACGAATCGCTGATGCGCGCGATCGAGCTCAACGCCGTGGCGGTCGAGAACAACAAGGCCGCCTTCGCCTGGGGACGCCAGGCCGCGGCCAACCCCGACGCGCTGCAAAAGCGCGTGCGTCCGGGCCAGGTCATCGAGTTCAAGAAGCGCGAGACGCTCGACAGCTTGGTCGCGCGCCGGGTCGAGTTCCTCACCGGCTACCAGAATGCCGCCTATGCCGATGCCTACCGGCAGTTCGTCGGCAAGGTGGCGCAGGCCGAGTCGGCGCTCGGCAAGACCGCGCTGGCCGAGGCGGTGGCGCGCCAGCTGTTCAAGCTCATGGCCTACAAGGACGAGTACGAGGTGGCGCGCCTGCACACCGACCGCAGCTTCCTCGGCCGCGTCGAGGGCATGTTCGAGGGCGAGATGGGCAAGGACTTCAAGCTCAACTACCACCTCGCGCCGCCGATCATCGCGAAGAAGAATGCCAAGGGCCAGCTGCAGAAGCAGAAGTTCGGCCCCTGGATGCTGCCGGCGTTCAGGGTGCTCGCGCGCCTGAAGGGCCTGCGCGGCACGCCGCTCGACATCTTCGGCCGTACCGAGGAGCGCCGCACCGAGCGCGCACTGGTCGGTGAGTACCGCGCGAGCATCGACGAAGTGCTGGCCGGCCTGCGCGCCGAGAACCATGCGCTCGCGCTCGAGATCGCCAGCCTGCCCGAGCAGATCCGCGGCTACGGCCACGTGAAGGAGCGCAGCCTCGCCGCGGCGCGCATCCGCTGGAGCGAGCTGATGGCGCGCTGGCGCGATCCGCAGCAGCAGCCGTCGGGGCAGCGCGCGGCCGCCTGATTGCCTCGATTCCGGGGAGTGCCAAAGGCCATCCGGCACCCTCCTGCTACTGAATCGCTAGCAGCGAATGGCCCCAAAGGCCTGCCTCGCGCGCCGGATAAGCGCGCGGCGCAGGCCTTTGCGACGAATACAATGCCCGCTGCTGAGCGCGGCAACACCGCTCCAGGCGTCTGAACGCGGCCTTTTTTCTCGGGGCCGCGGAACCGCGGACCTGATCCGCGCTTCTGACATTCCTAATACACATCTCTCTGCTGGAGACTCCCTTGTTCATTTCCTCTGCTTTTGCCCAAACCGCGCCCGCTGCATCCGGCGGCGGCGACATGATGTCTTCGCTGGGCAGCATGCTGCCGCTGGTGTTGATGTTCGTGGTGCTGTATTTCGTCATGATCCGCCCGCAGATGAAGCGCCAGAAGGAAGCCCGCGCCATGATCGAGGCGCTCGCCAAGGGCGACGAAGTGGCCACGGCCGGCGGCGTGCTCGGCAAGATCACCTCGCTCGGCGACCAGTACCTGGGCCTCGAAGTCGCCAACGGCGTCGAGATCAAGATCCAGCGCACGGCCGTGGTGCAGGTGCTGCCCAAGGGCGCGGTCAAGCAGTAATCCACCACCACAAGTTGGTGCCCGGGCCTTGCGCTTCGGCGCGCGGGGCCTCAAGTCACGCCGTGTCCTGTTTCTGAAAAGCGCTCTCTCATGAACCGATATCCGGTCTGGAAGTACGCGATCATCGTGGTCGTGCTGCTGGTGGGGTTGATCTACTCCCTGCCCAATTTCTTCGGCGAGGCGCCTGCCGTGCAGGTGTCCGCGGCCAAGTCGACCGTCAAGGTCGACGCGGCCACCCAGAGCCGGGTCGAGGAGGCGCTGAAGAGGGCCGGGCTCGCGCCCGACCTGCTCACGCTCGAAGGCGGCTCGCTGCGTGCGCGCTTCGCGACGCCCGACGAGCAGCTCAAGGCGCGCGATGCGCTGCAGCGCGCGCTGGTGCCCGATCCGGCCGACCCGGGCTACATCGTGGCGCTGAACCTGGTGTCGCGCTCGCCGGCCTGGCTCACGGCGCTGCATGCGTTCCCGATGTACCTCGGCCTCGACCTGCGCGGCGGCGTCGACTTCCTGCTGCAGGTCGACATGAAGGGCGCCATCGACAAGAAGGCCGAATCCTTCGCGGGCGACCTGCGCACCACCTTCCGCGACAAGGGCATCCGCGGCACCTCGGTGAGCCGCAACGGCCAGACCATCGAGATTGCGTTCCGCGACGCCGCGGCGCGCGATGCGGCCCGGCGGCTGATCCAGGACCAGTTCCAGGACCTCACCGCGGTCGACAGCGACGAAGGCGGCAACCTGCGCCTGGTCGCGACCATCAAGCCCGAAGCGGCGCGCCGCCTGCAGGATGCGGCGCTCAAGCAGAACATCACCACGCTGCACAACCGGATCAACGAACTCGGCGTGGCCGAGCCGGTGATCCAGCAGCAGGGCCTCGATCGCATCGTCGTGCAGTTGCCCGGCGTGCAGGACACGGCCAAAGCCAAGGACATCCTGGGCCGCACCGCCACGCTCGAGATGCGCCTGGTGGACGAAAGCGCCGAAGGCCGCGCCGCCGAACTCAGCGGCGGACCGGTGCCGTTCGGCTCCGAGAAGTTCTTCGAGCGCGACGGCCGCCCGGTCATCGTGAAGAAGCAGGTGCTCGTCACCGGCGAAAACCTCACTGACGCGCAGCCCGGCTTCGACTCCCAGACCCAGCAGCCCAAGGTCGACCTGACGATGGACGCCAAGGGCGGCCGGATCATGCGCGACGTGAGCCGCGAGAACTACAAGAAGCGCATGGCCATGCTGATCTTCGAGAAGGGCAAGGGCGAAGTGCTCACCGCCCCGTCGATCAACGGCGAGCTCGGCACGCGCTTCCAGATCTCGGGCTCGATGACGGTGAGCGAGGCCAACGACCTCGCGCTGCTGCTGCGCGCCGGCTCGCTGGCCGCGCCGATGGAGATCATCCAGGAGCGCACGATCGGCCCGAGCCTGGGTGCCGACAACATCGAGAAGGGCTTCAAGAGCGTGATGTACGGCTTCATCGCGATCATGGTCTTCATGTGCCTGTACTACGCACTGTTCGGCCTGTTCTCGTCGATCGCGCTGGCCGTCAACCTGCTGCTGCTCGTGGCCATCCTGTCGATGCTGCAGGCCACGCTCACGCTGCCCGGCATCGCGGCCATGGCGCTGGCCATCGGCGTGGCGATCGACTCCAACGTGCTGATCAACGAGCGCATCCGCGAAGAGCTGCGCAACGGCGCCTCGCCGCAGGCCGCCATCCATGCCGGCTACGACCGCGCGTGGGGCACCATCCTCGACTCGAACGTGACCACGCTGATCGCGGGCATCGCGCTGCTGGCCTTCGGCTCGGGGCCGGTGCGCGGCTTCGCGGTGGTGCACTGCATCGGCATCGTCACCTCGATGTTCTCGGCTGTGTTCTTCTCGCGCGGCCTCGTGAACTTCTGGTACGGCCAGAAGAAGAAGCTCAAGTCGGTGTCGATCGGCACCGTGTGGCGCCCCAAGACCGACGGCACCGCCGTGGCCGAAGGCAAGTAAAGGTCAAGGACAAGCGCCATGGAATTCTTCCGCATCCACAAGACCATCCCGTTCATGCGCCACGCGCTGGTGCTGAACATCATCTCGTTCGTCACCTTCGCGCTGGCGGTGTTCTTCCTGTTCCACCGCGGGCTGCACCTGTCGGTCGAGTTCACGGGCGGCACGGTGATGGAGGTGGCCTACCAGCAGTCCGCCGACATCGGCAAGGTCCGCGAGGCCGTCGCCAAGCTGGGCTACCCCGACGTGCAGGTGCAGAGCTACGGCACCTCGCGCGACGTACAGATCCGCCTGCCCGCGCAGAAGGGCATGAGCTCCGACCAGCAGAGCGCGCAGGTCATGGAGGCGCTCAAGTCGGTCGATCCGTCGGCCACGCAGCGCGGCATCGAGGTGGTCGGCCCGCAGGTCGGCGACGAACTCACCACCAACGGCCTCAAGGCCCTGGGCATGGTGGTGGTGGGCATCATGATCTACCTGGCGATCCGCTTCGAATGGAAGTTCGCCGTGGCCACCGTGCTCGCCAACCTGCACGACGTGGTGATCATCCTGGGCTTCTTCGCGTTCTTCCAGTGGGAGTTCTCGCTCGCGGTGCTCGCGGCGGTGCTCGCCGTGCTGGGCTATTCGGTCAACGAATCGGTGGTGATCTTCGACCGGGTGCGCGAGAACTTCCGGCGCTACCGCAAGATGAGCACGACCGAGATCATCGACAACGCGATCACCTCGACCATCAGCCGCACCATCATCACGCACGGCTCGACGCAGCTCGTGGTGCTCTCGATGTTCTTCTTCGGCGGCCCGACGCTGCACTACTTCGCGCTGGCGCTGACGATCGGCATCTGCTTCGGCATCTATTCGTCGGCCTTCGTGGCGGCGGCCATCGCGATGTGGCTCGGCGTCAAGCGCGAGGACCTCATCAAGGGCACGCCGCCCAAGCGCGACGGCGGCCCGGACGACGACCCGAACGCCGGCGCGGTGGTCTGAGGCACCGACCCGCGTCCGAAGCAAAGGGCCTGGGGAGGCGATGCACCCTTGTGCTGCCGCCTTTCCCGATGCAAGCTCTCGCTTGTTGGCGCCCCGAGCGCCAGGCCCTCCTGCCTTCCCGATCCCTTCAATGAGCATCGCGCGGTCCGACACTTCCATGCAGCTCGCGCGTGAGACGCGTGAGCGTTTCGTGCTCGCCACTGGCGGCGTCATCGCGCCGCTGGCGCAGGCGATCCAGGAACGCCTGACCCAGCAGTCTTTCGAAGTCGGCAGCGCGCGCCTGATGCAGGAGCGCCGCGACGACCTGCTGGCCTTCCAGGCGCAAGCCTCGCAGTGGGTGTCGCTCGCGCAGGCCGGCTGGCGCAAGTCGGCCGGCGCGCCCGCCGCGACGGCCGCGCCCTCGGCCCCGAAGCTGCGCCTCGAACTCATGGGCGACGATGCGATGGAGAGCAGCATCCTGTCGTCGCGCCTCGCGCAGGTGATCCACGACCGCGCCAGCTTCGAACTCAGTGACCTGCGGCTGCGCATCCAGCATCTCGAAGGCACCGGCGAGCTCGACGCCAACGACGTGCTCCGGCCCGAGACCCTCGCCAGGCTGCTGGTGGACCAGTGGCTCGCCGCCGGGCTGAGCCGGGCGCTCTGGGCGCGCGTGCAGGACACGGTGCAGCAGCGCCTGGTCGGGCTGGTCGTGAAGGCCTATGAGGATGCCAACGCCTTCCTGATCGCGCAGGGCGTGATGCCGGAAATCGACCTGAAGAGCTTCGTGCGGCGCACCGGCGGTGCCGGCAGTGGCGGCAGCGGCGGCAGTGGTGGGGGAAGCGCGAGCGGCCCGGTTTCTTCCGCCGGCGCGCCGAGCAACGGTTCTCCCGCTTCCCCGCCGGCCGCGCAGCAACGGGTCTTCTCGCCGTCGGCGCCCGCGCAGACCACCGGCGGCTCGCCGCTGCTCGCGGCCCGCCAGCGCGCCCAGACCGCGCTGCTGAGCCTCAAGCGCTTCGTGGCCGCGCGCATCGGCACCGATCTTTCCGCCCCGCGCCCCCTGCCGACGACCACGGGCCTTGACGCCGGGGCTCCGCACGGCGCAGCGGGCTCGCTCGATGGCGTGAGCGCCCGCACCGGCTACCAGACCTTTGCCGCCATGGTGGCCGAGGCCGAGGCGGCCTACCGCGCATCGGCCACGCACTACATGCAGGCGGCCTCGGCGGAGCACCAGGCCACCCTCCTGCAGCAGACCGCCGTCGATCTGCGTCGGCGCAGCAGCGAGCTCAAGAAGAAGGCGCCCACCACGGCCGACAAGGCCACCGTGGAGATCGTCGCGCTGATGTTCCAGGCCATCCTGTCCGAGGAGCGCATTCCGTTCTCGGCGCGCGTGTGGTTTGCGCGGCTGCAGATGCCGGTGCTGCGCGTCGCGATCGCCGAGCCCGAGTTCTTCGGCAGCCTGCAGCACCCCGCGCGCATGCTGATCGACCGCATGGGTTCCTGCGTGATGGGCTTCGACGCCGCCGCCATCTCGGGCAGCGCGCTCGAGGGCGAAATCAAGCGCGTGGTGCAGGTGATCGAGCAGTATCCCGAGACCGGCCAGCGCGTCTTCAAGCTCGTGTTCGACGAGTTCGTGGCCTTCCTGAACCGCTATCTCACGCAGAGCGACACCGCCCAGCGGGTCATGAGCGTGGCGCAGCAGGTCGAGCAGAAGGAGACGATGGCGATCCAGTACACCATCGAGCTGCGCAAGATGCTCAACGACATGCCGGTGCGCGACGACATCCGCGAGTTCCTGTTCAAGATCTGGGCCGAGGTGCTTGCCATTGCCGCGCTGCGCTACGGCGCCCAGGGCGAGCAGACCGTGATGCTCAAGCGCGTGGCCTCCGACCTGGTGTGGGCCGCGAGCGCCAAGCCCAACCGCGCCGACCGCGCGCGCGTGATCCAGGACCTGCCGCAGCTGCTGCAGCGCCTGCGGCTCGGCATGACCTTGCTCGGCATCATCGACGAGCCGCAGGAAACCCACATCAGGGCCATCGGCGCCACGCTGTCCGATGCCTTCCTGTCGAAGACCGAGGTGATTCCCGCCGCCAAGATCGAGGCCATGGCCGCTCGCCTGGCGCATCTGGAGGACTTCGTGAAGGACCACGGAGGCGCCGCCAACCTGCCGCTCGACGCGAACAGCATCGAACTGCTGCTCGGCATGGAGGCGGCCTCGATCGAGGTCGTGGCCGACACGCCGGGCGGCGCCGCCTCCGAAGACATGCTGGCGTGGGCCCATGCGCTCGAGGTGGGCAACTGGTTCATGCTCGACCACAACGACCGCGTGAGCCAGGTGCAGTTCGTCTGGCGCAGCGAGCGCAAGCAGCTGCACCTGTTCGCCTCGGCGGACGGCCGCAGCTTCCTGATCCAGGCCGGCCGGCTCGCCAGCTACCTGCAGGCGGGCCTGCTGGTGCCCGCCGAGGACGAGACGCTCACGGCGCGCGCCACGCGCGAGGCGCTCGCGAAGCTCGACGCGAATCCGGAACGCCTTCTGAATTAGTCAGAGCGAAGACTGGGGGCGAGCTAATGTGCCGTGCGGCCTTCGCGGCTCTCGCAGAGTTCGTCGAGCACGAGCGCGTCGGGCTCGATGCCCGTGCTCCAGTGCACCATCAGCACGATGATCTTGAGCTCGTCGAGCGCCACCGGCGCACCGGGCGCGGCCATTGCGCGCTCGACCACGATCTCGCGCAGGCCGCAGGGCAGCAGGTTCGAGAGCTCGAGAAAGCGGATGAAGCCCAGGCAGTCGGCACCGAGGTGCTCCTGCTCCGCCTGCGAGTAGACGCGCATCGCATCGCTCGACTGCGGCATTGCGGCTTCAGCAGGGGCGCTCAACCGGACGGTGGCGCTGTGGCTGTCGTTCGCATCGCGCTCGATCTGAAGGCCCTGGGTGGCCAGGCTCAGGCCGTCGAGCCATTGCAGCGCATCGTGGATCTCTTCGGGATCGAAGCCGTGGGCGCTGAGCTTGCGCCCCAGCTGTTCGGGTTCGGGGCAGGCATCGCCGCGCCAGTAGTTTTCGTAGACAAACACGAGCACTTCGAACATGGGGCCAATATAGCCGATGCGTGTGGCGCGGCTGCAAGGGCTTTTGCCCGGTCCGGCGGCAGGCTCAGGCCGATGCGGTCCGCTGGAACAGGCCGCCGGGCAACCGCGCGACCAGTCCGTCGAGTTCGAGTTCGAGCATCCGGGCCTGGAGCTCGGCCGCGCTCCAGCCGGTGCGCGCACTCAGCACGTCGAGGTGCACCGGATCGAAGCCCAGCGCCTCGAGCAGCGGATGCGCAGGGTCGGCGGCATCGGCGCTGGCGGTGCCCGGGCCAGCACCGGCCGCCGTCTGCGCAAGGCGCGGCGCGGGCAGTTCCTCGAGGATGTCATGCACCGATTCGACCAGCTTGGCGCCCTGGCGGATCAGCGCATGGCAGCCGCGCGACTGCGGCGAATGGATCGAGCCCGGGATCGCGAACACTTCCTTGCCTTGCTCGGAGGCGAGGCGCGCGGTGATCAGCGAGCCCGACTGCAGCGCGGCCTCGACCACCAGCGTGCCTTGCGCGAGGCCGGCGATCAGGCGGTTGCGCCGCGGGAAGTTCTGCGTCAGCGGTGGTGTGCCGAGCGGGAGTTCGCTCACGATCAGTCCCTGGCGCGTGATGCGCTGCGCGAGCTCGCGGTGCCGCGCCGGATAGACGCGGTCGAGGCCGGTGCCGACGACCGCGACCGTGGCGAGCCGCGGCGCGTCGCCGGCCGCGTCGAGCGCGCCCAGGTGGGCCGCACCGTCGACGCCGAGCGCGAGTCCCGACACCACCGGCAGGCCCGCTTCGCCGAGCGCGCGCGCGAAGGCCCGCGCATTGGCTGCACCTTGCGGCGTGGGATTGCGGCTGCCCACCACGGCAATGCTGTGCCCGAGCTGGTTCAGGTCGAAGGCCGCGGCGCCCATCACGTAGAGCATCGGCGGCGGGTCGGCCATCTCGAGCAGCGCGGTGGGGTAGGCCGCGTCGCCGAGCGTGACCACGCGCCGCGTGATGCCCTCGTCGGGCGCGGACTGCAGCCATTGCCAGGCCTGGTCGACGTGGGCCTGCAGCCCCTGGGGCGGCTGCAGCAACGCCTCGGCCTGCGCCTGCGTCACCACCTCGCGCAGCGCATCGTGGCGCTGCGCGAACACGTTCTCGGGCAGGCCGAAGGCCGCCAGCAGCCGCCGCGCGGCGCCATCGCCGATGCCTGCCGTCAGCGACAGCCGGAGCCAGCCTGCGAGTTCTGCGCGGTCCACGCCTCTCAGTGCGCCATGACGCCCTGCGTTTGCCGCTGCGCATCGCACGCAGCAGGCCCAAGCCAGTGCACCCGTGGAACCGGCTTTGCCGGGCCGCCGGGTGCGCCCCCCAGTGGGGGGAGGCGTCGCAGGCGCTTCGGGGGGCGTTCCATCCTAGGGGTTGACGAGGAAGTCGCCGGCTTTGGGCGTGTCGGAAATCTCGAGCACCAGCGCGTACGAGACCTTCTCGAAGGTACGGAACACCATCAAGAGCCCGATGCGTTCGTTCGGAAGCTTGAGCGTCTCCTTGCGTTCGCCGGTGCGGTCGAGGATGGTTTCGCCGTTCTTCAGGATCGCCAGCACATGGCCGCTGTCGATGCCGTCGCGCGTGCCCTTGTTGATCGCCACCACCTGGTTCTGGGCCGCGAACTGCACCGCGTTGCCGTAGACCGAGATGATGCGGCCCTCGACCTGCGTCGCGGGCGCGCGCGGCGCGTAGCTCAGCAGCTGGCGCGGCGGTTCCGGCAGCAGCCGGTCGCCGGCGCGGATTTCCTCGCGCGACGCGACGATGTCGATGCTGGCGGGCACCACGGTGATGACGTCCTTGTCCTTTTCCGTCTCGACCGTCGTCGTCTCGCCGCGCTGGAGCTGGGCCTTGCCGAGGTACTGCGCCTCGTAGCCGAGGATCTCGCCCGTGCCGGGGTCCTTGAGCGGCGTGGCGCTGCGGAACACGCGGAAGCTCTGCAGCGGGCCGGGCTTCTCGAGCAGTGGCGTATCGGCATTGCCGCGCGCATAGGCGCGGTCGCCGCGCGACAGCAGCACGCGGTTGTCGTTGCCCGCGACGATGCGCGGCGCCTTCTGAAGCGTGTCGGCGTCGACCACGATCGGTTCGCTGAGGAAGGGCTCGATCACGCTCGGGTTCAGCGTGGGCAGCGCCATGCCGGCCAGCGAATCGAATCGCGTGCGCGGCGAGAGCTTGATCGTGCCGCCGTCGCCGCCTGCGCCCGCGCCGCGGCGCATGCTCAGGCGCGCGCGGCCGCCGGTCTTGTCGAGATAGAGCACCTGTCCCGGGTAGATGCGGTGCGGATTCGCGATCTCGTCGATGTTCATGCCCCAGAGCTCGGGCCAGCGCCAGGGGCGCAGCAGGTAAAGGCGCGAGATGGCCCAGAGCGTATCGCCCGACTTGACCGTGTACTCGTCGGGCGCGTTCGGCGAGAGTTCGGCCAGCGGCACGCCGGTCTGCGCGGTCTGCCGGGCCGTGGCGCGCTGCTCGGCCGTGATCGGGTAGTTCTGGGCCCATGCCGCACCGCCTGCGCAGAGCACCGCGATGGCAGCCAACTGGCCGAGAAAATGCGCGGGCTGGGGGGCAGGGATTCGGAACTTGTTCATGTCTGAAGGGTGAGTGCCCGACGTATCCGGGCACATACGAATCTCACAATTTGCTACGAATTCTGCGCCGGAACCCCTTGGCAGGGCAACGTTTTCAGCCGATCCGGGCGCGGGGCGTCGCGGAATTGGCGAAAATAGCGACAACTTCCCACGTTTTTCATGGCCAAACGAATCATTCTGAGTTACCCGGACAAGCGGCTGCACACCGTCGCGAAACCCGTCCAGGGCGTCGATGCACGCATCAAGGCCCTGGTCGCCGACATGCTCGAAACCATGTACGACGCCAATGGTATCGGGCTGGCGGCCACCCAGGTCGACGTGCACGAACGTCTGGTGGTGATCGACGTCTCTGAAGACCGCGACCAGCCGCTGGTGCTGATCAATCCGGAGATCGTCTGGGCCAGCGACGAGAAGGTGGTCAACGAGGAAGGCTGCCTCTCGGTGCCCGGTATCTATGACGGCGTGGAGCGCTCGACCGCCGTCAAGGTGCAGGCGCTCGATGCCGACGGCGAAATGCGCACCATCGAGGCCGAAGGCCTGCTGGCGGTGTGCATCCAGCACGAGCTCGACCATCTGCTCGGCAAGGTGTTCGTCGAGTACCTGTCGCCGCTCAAGCGCAACCGGATCAAGAGCAAGCTGCTCAAGCAGCAGCGCGAAGAATCGCGCGAGGGCCGGGCATGATGCGCACGCGCCGCCTGGCAACCGCCGCCGGCTTGCTGGCCGCCGCGCTGCTGCTGGTGGCCGGCTGCGCCAGCGAGCCGACCCGCATCGCACCGGGCACCAGCGCCGCCGAAACCCTGCAGCGGCTCGGGCCGCCGACCGGCCGCTATCCGCTCACCGGCGGTGGCGAGCGGCTGCAGTATTCGCGCATGCCGGCGGGCTTCGAGGTGACCGACATCGACGTCGACGCTTCGGGCAAGGTGGTGTCGGTGACGCAGGTGCTCAGCGAGGCCCGTTTCGGCCAAGACATCCAGGTCGACCGCTGGCGCCAGAACGACGTGCTCGCGTTCTATGGCCGGCCGTTCCAGATCACCCGTGTGAGCTCGTTCGACGGTGCGGTCTGGACCTGGCGCTACAAGGCCGTGAACGAGCGCCGCATGCTCTACATCTACATCGATCCCACCGGCGTGGTGCGCCGCTGGCACACGGGCGACGACCTCGAATTCGATCGGATCCGGGATTGACCCCGCTGAAGGTCGCGTTTGCGGGCACGCCCGAGTTTGCGCGCGTCGCCCTCGACGCGATCGCCGCGGCCGGCCATGACATTCCGCTGGTGCTGAGCCAGCCCGACCGCCCCGCGGGACGCGGCATGAAGCTGCAGGCCTCTCCGGTGAAGCAGTGCGCCGTCGCGCACGGCTGGCCCGTGGTGCAGCCGCGCAGCCTGCGGCTCGACGGCAAATTCCCCGACGATGCCGCGGCCGCGCGCGAGGCGCTGCTGGCCGCCCGGCCCGACGTGATGGTCGTCGCGGCCTACGGGCTGATCCTGCCGCAATGGGTGCTCGACCTGCCGCGCCACGGCTGCCTCAACATCCATGCGAGCCTGCTGCCGCGTTGGCGCGGCGCGGCGCCGATCCATCGCGCGATCGAAGCCGGCGACGCGCAGACCGGCATCACGATCATGCAGATGGACGCCGGGCTCGATACCGGCGACATGCTGTTGCGCGAGGCCGTCGATGTCGGCAGCGACAGCACCGCGCAACTGCACGACCGGCTGGCCGCGCTCGGCGGACGCCTCGTGGTGCAGGCGCTCGCGGACATCGGGCGACTCGTGCGCACGCCGCAGCCGGCCGAGGGCGTGACCTACGCCCACAAGGTCGAGAAGCACGAAGCGCAGATCGACTGGAACCAGCCCGCCGAGGCGATCGTGCGGCGCATCCGCGCCTTCGATCCTTTCCCCGGTGCCAACAGCCTGCTCGATGGCGAGATCCTCAAGCTCTGGGCCGCCGACGCGGTGCCCGGCGAGACGGCGACGGCGCCGCCGGGCACGATCCTGGCCGTGACCGGCGATGGCGTCGCCGTGGCGGCGCGCGACTCGGTCGCCATGGTTTCCGAGCTCCAGCGGCCGGGCGGCAAGCGCCTCGGCGTGGCCGACTTCCTGCGCGGCTTCGACCTGAAGCCCGGGCAGCGCTTCGGCTGATGTTCCTGTCCACGGCCATTCGCCGGCGCCCGGAATTCCGCACGGGCATCCGCCACATGTCGTCGGCCGCGCTGGGCATCGGCGCGTGGGGGCTCATGACCGGGGTGGCCATGGTCAAGTCGGGCATGAGCGTGGTCGAAGCGGTGGCGATGACGCTGCTGGTGTATGCCGGCAGTTCGCAGCTGGCGGCCATTCCGCTGATCGTGGCGGGCGCGCCGGCCTGGGTGATCCTGGCCACCGGCTTCTGCGTCAACCTGCGCTTCGTGGTGTTCAGCCTGCACCTGCGGCCGTACCTCATGCACATGCCGCGCTGGCGCCGCCTGCTGCACGGCTATCTCACGGCCGACCTCAGCTATGCGCTCTTCACGCGGCAGTATCCCGCGCCGGCGCTCGGTGCCGACGGGCAGAAGGCGCAGGAGGCCTACCTCACCGGCAACTACTTCGTGACCTGGTGTTCGTGGATGGGCATGAGCCTGCTCGGCATCGCGCTGGCCAACCTCATTCCGCAGCATTGGGGCCTGGGTTTCGCGGGCGTGCTGAGCCTGGTGGCGATCGTCTGCTCGATGGCGACCACGCGGCTGCGCGTGCTCGCGGCGCTGGTCGCGAGCGCCACGGCCGTGGCCGCCTATGCGCTGCCGCTCAAGCTCAACATCGTGGCCGCGATCGGCGCGGCGGTGCTGCTGTGCTTCTGGCTCGAGAAGCGCATCGGGCTCGATCCGGTGGCGGAGGACGACAAGTGAGCGGCACCACTGATCTCTGGACCCTGGCCGTGATCGTCGGCCTGGCCGGCGTGACGGTGCTCACGCGCTGCTTCTTCTTCATCCTCGACCGGCCCTGGGGCCTGCCCGCCTGGGCGCACCGCGCGCTGCACTATGCGCCGGTCGCCGCGCTCGCGGGCGTGATCGCGCCCGAGATCGTGATGAGCAACGGCCAGCTGATCACCACGCTGCACGATGCGCGCCTCTATGCCACCGTGGTCGGCGCCGCGTACTTCTACTGGCGCCGTGGCGTGCTCGGCACGATGCTCGCGGGCATGGCCGTCTACCTGCCGTTGCACCTGGGCCTCGGGTGGTAGGCGAGTGCCGGGTGGCGTTCAGTCGAGCTTGACCCCGGCCGCCTGGATGATCTTGCCCCAGCGCTCGCTCTCTGCGCGCGAGAGCTTGTAGAAGTCCTGCGGCGTGCCCGGCAGCGGCTCGAAGCCGAAGTCGGCGAACAGCTTCTCGACCTTTGGCGCCTTCATCGCCTTGCGCAGCTCGCTGTTGATCCGCGCCACAGCTTCGGGTGGCATGCCGGCCGGCCCGATGAGGCCGTGGAACGCATAGGCGTTGACGTCGCTGAAGCCGGCCTCGGCAAAGGTGGGCACCGCGGGCAAGGCGCCGGCGCGCTGCGGCAGCGCGATCGCGAGCACGCGCACCTTGCCGGCCTTGATGATCGGCAGGCCCGAAGCCAGGTCGAGCATCATCGTCGGCACCTGGCCGCCCATCACGTCGGTCATCGCAGGCGCGGCGCCCTTGTAGGGCACGTGCGTGATGCTGATGCCGGCCTTCTGCTTGAACAACTCCATCGCCATGTGGTGCGGCGAGCCGTTGCCGGGCGAGGCGTAGTTGACCTTGTCGGGGTTGGCCTTCACGTAGCGCACGAACTCGGCCACGTTCTTGGCGGGAAAGTCCGGGTGCACCACCAGCGCCACCGGAAAGCGGCCGATGGTGCCGATGTAGGTGAAGTCGCTCGCGGGCTTGTACGGCAGCTTGGCGAACATGTGCTCGTTGAACAGCAGCGCCGCGTTCTCGGCCTGCATGATCGTGTAGCCATCGGGCTTGGCCTGCATCAGCACCGAGACGCCGATGTTGGTCGATGCGCCGGGCCGGTTGTCGATGATGAGCGGCTGGCCCAGCGACGGCTGCATCGCCTCGGCCAGCGCACGCGCGAGATTGTCGGTGCCGCCGCCCGCCACGTAGGGAACGATCCATTTGACGGGCTGGCTCGGATAGGCCGCGGTCTGCGCGTTGGCAAAAGGGGCGGCGCCCGCGAATGCGAGCGCTGCGGCGAGCAGGGGAAAGTGGCGTCTTTTCATGTGTCTTGTCTCCGTGGCTTGGTTTGTTGTGGGAAATGCGTGGGGATCAGGCGCCGCGCAGCGTCTGCCAGAGTTCGCGGTCGCGCTCGGCGGTCCAGACCACCGGATGCTCGATGCCGCGCAGCTCGTCGTAGGCGCGCGAGACGTCGAAGGGCAGCACGTGCTGGAACACCGGCCAGTTGCCGAAGCGCGGCGTCATGGCGGCTTCCGCGCGCGCGAAGCAGCCCTTCAGGGTTTCGCCCGCGGCCATGCCGGCGCGCACGCTCTCGAGCAGCGTCGAGAGAAAGGCCTTGGTGAGCCCGATCGCCTCGGCGCAGGCCGCTTCGCCCTGCAGCACCGCGCCGCGTCCCGGCACCAGCACGCGCGGCTGCAAGGCCGCGACCGCGTCCAAGGTCCCGGCCCAGTCGCCGATGTAGGCGTCGCCGGCATACACGCCGCAATGGTTCTCGACCACATCGCCCGAGAACAGCACGCCGCAGTCGGGCAGCCAAGCCACCGTGTCGCCGCCCGAATGGCCGCGGCCCAGCGCCATCAGCCGGAGCTCGCGGCCGCCGCCGAGCCAGAGGCTCATCGCGCGCTCGAAGCTCAGCGTCGGCCAAGTCAGTCCGGGGATTTCTTCGACACCCGCGAACAGGCGCGGAAAACGGCCGACCTCCGAGTCGAAGTCGGCCTGCCCGCGCGTGCGGATCCAATCGAGCGTGCCCTGGCTCGCGATGATCTGGTCGACCTCGTCGAAGGCGCTCGCGCCCATCACGCGCACCGCGTGGTAGTGCGTGAGCACGATGCGCTTGACGGGCTTGTCGGTCACGCTGCGGATGGCCGCGAGGAAGTCGCGCGCCATGCGCGGCGTGGGCCGCGTGTCGATCAGCACCACATGGTCGTCGGCCACCACGAAGCCGCAGTTGGGGTCGAAGTCGCTGATGTAGCCGTACACGTCGCGCGCGAGTTCGCGCAGCTGCGGCTTCTGCTCGCGCGTGTCGGAGGCCGAGGCAAAGGAGGGGTTCGTGGTCATGGGGTTTTGGCGTTCGTGGGATCTGCTTCGGCCGCTGCGCGGATGCACGCCAGCAGCACGGCCTGCTCGCCGCACTGGTTGGCCAGCAGCAGCACCAGGCGCGCGTTGAGGTCGGCGCTCTGCGCCTCGGTCCGGCCTTCGTGTGCGGCGAGCAGTGCGGCGTAGAAGCCGTCGGGATCGGGGATGCGGGGTTCGGTGATCATCATGGGTTGGCTTCGATGGCCAAGGCCGTTCGCACCGCGGCGGCGATGGCGTCGGGCGTGGCCTGGGACAAGGTGGCGGCACGGTAGGCATCGGGTCGCACCAGCACGAAGCTGCCGGCTTCGTGCAGGCCGAGGTGCGCGACCAGCCGCTCGTCGGCCTGGAGCGACGGCAGGCCGCTGTCGCCGCCGACCGCCAGCAGGCGCAGCGGCAGCGAGGCCGCTGCGGCTTCGGCCGCCGCAGCCTGCGCGCGTGTCGGCGCGCGCCAGAGCCCGAGGCAGTGCGTGCCTTCGGCGAGCAGCTGCATCAGCGTGGTCGCGCTGCCGTCGGCCGCCCAGCGCAGCGGCAGGTTCTGCACGCTGCGTGCGCCCTCGGGCAGCAGCGGCGCCGGCGGATAGTCGTTGGCCACCGACATGCGGCCGGTGTTCACCAGCGCGCGTGCGAACGGGTAGCGCGCGGCCAGCGCCACCACCGCGCGCCGCAGCGTGTGCTCGGCCGGCGAACGCGGCGCGAGAAAGCGCGCCGAACGGCTCGTGACGCGCAGGTTCTCCTTCGCCGCGGGCTGGCGCTCGGCGTCGTAGCTGTCGAGCAGCGCGTCGCCGGCCTGGCCTTTGGCGGCCAGTGCGAGCTTCCAGCCCAGGTTCGCGGCGTCCTGGATGCCGGTGTTGCCGCCGCGCGCGCCGAACGGGCTCACCACGTGCGCGGCATCGCCGATGAAGAACACCCGGCCGTGGCGGAAGCTGTCGAGCAGGTGATCGCGGTAGCCGTAGGGGCCGATCCAGACGAACTCGAACGCCACGTCGGGCCCGAGCTGCGCACGCAGCCGCGCACCGGCCACTTCGGGCCGGCTGATGTGGTCGGTGTCGCAGTCTTCGGCCATCTGGTAGTCGATGCGCCACACGCCGTCGGCCATCAGGTGCTGCCAGACGCCGCGGCCCTCGTTGAACGGCGCGTCGACCCAGGTCCAGCGCTCGGTCGGCAGCGGCTTCTCGAAGCGCACGTCGCTGATGCACCAGCGGTCGGTGCTGCGCGAGGCATGGGCCTCGATGTCGAGCTGGGTGCGGATCGGGCTGTTGGCGCCGGTCGCGTCGATCAAACGGTCGGCCTCGAGGGTGTAGGGGCCGGCCGGCGTCTGGATCTCGATGCGCACGCCATCGGCCAGCGGCTCGACGCGCGTGACGCGGTGCTTCCAGCGCAGGTCGGTCAGGCCGAGTTCGAGGATGCGGTCGACCAGGAACCACTCGACATAGAACTGCTGCAGGTTGATGAACGGCGGCTGCGCCGACACGCTCGCGGCCTGCAGGTTGAAGCTGTAGACCTCCTCGTCACCCGAGAAGGTGCGACCCAGCGACCAGGTGATGCCCTTGGCCGCGATGCGCTCGTAGATGCCCAGCCGCTCGAAGATCTCCAGGCTCTTCTGCGCGTAGCAGATGCCGCGCGACGAGGCGCCGCGCACGCCCACGGTGTCGTCCTCGTCGAGCAGCAGCGCGCGCACGCCGCGCTGCGCGAGGTCGCAGGCGAGCGTGAGGCCCGCGGGGCCGGCGCCGACGATCACGATCGGATGCCGAACGACCTCGCGGCTTGCCAGTTCGGGCGGCGGCACGAAGGGCCAGCTCGGCAGTTCGTAGGCCGGTGCGAAGTTGTAGCTTTCCATGGTGGTGTGACGGCTAGAGCGCGTGTCCGAATTCGGCGATCGCGTCGGCGGCTTTCGGCACCAGTTCGGGCTGGCCCGCGAGATAGTGGTTGCCGCCCACAATGTCGACGTTGCGGATGCGCGCGCCGCCCGCGGTCATCCAGGCGTCGCGCGTGCTCGGGAAGGTCGACTGGTCGGCGGTGTAGGTCAGCAGCAGCGTCGGCACGGTGGTGCGTGCGAGGTTGGTCGGCCCGTCGGCCTGCGAGCGCGACGACCATTGCGAGAGGAACGCGGTCAGCGAGGTGGTGCGGCCCATCGCGTTGGCCGAATAGTTGACCTGCCGCGCATCGCCCCAGACGCTGCCGGGCAGCCGGTCGTTCGCATCGAGCGACAGGTCGACGCAGCGCGGATCGGCATGCGTGCGGTAGACGACGAAGGCCTGGTCGCGCGGCGCGCCGGGTGTGCTGCGAAGCTGCGCGAGGCGCGCCATGCACCATTGCTCGATGCGCGCGAGCCGCGCCTCTTGCGCCGCGCTGAAGCGTGCGAGGAAGTCGCGGTCGTACGGCACGCGGTGGCGCGGGTCGTACATGTCGAGTTCGGGGTCGACCGAGAGCGGGTCGTGTTCGTCGGTCACCGACGGATCGATCCAGTCGCGCATCAGCCGCGTGCGGCCCAGGTGGGCGGCGCACAGCGCGATGCCGTCGACGGGCGGCAGGTCGTCGGGGTGCAGGTGCGTGGGATCGCCATCGGGAAAGTGCGTGGCGGTGAGCTTCTCGGCCTGCGCCTGGTAGAAGCTCGCGAGCGCCGCACCGCCCGAGTTGCCGACCAGGAACACCTTCTCGTAACCCGCGGCGCGCAGGTACTGCACGCCCGCGCCCAGGTCCTGGATCGCGCGCTCCATCAGCAGCACCGTGTCGTTGCCCACGTAGCGCGAGTTCAGGCCCATGCAGCAGATGCCGCGTTCGGCCAGCGGGCCGATCAGGTAATGGCCCATGAAGTTGCTGGTCGGGTGCATCACGATCGCGGCCACCTTCTTCGGGCCCGTCGGCGCGCGCCAGGCGCCGTAGATGCGCGGGCGAAGCATCTGCAGGCCCGACTGGCTCTCGAGCGCCGCGCCGGACTTCACGTCGATGACGGCGAGTTGCAGCTCAGCCATGCGCGCCTTCCTTGGCGGCCGCTGCGGCGCGCAGCTGTGCCTTGCGTGCGGTCCAAGCGTCGAGCGTGCTGCGGGCGGTGCGCGCATGCGCGTCCATTTCCGATTGCGGCACGGTGGGCGTGGTCAGTTCCACGCGGATGCCGTTCGGATCGAAGAAGTAGATCGACTCGATGATGTGGTGGTCGGTCACGCCGAGCACCTCCACGCCGGCGCCTTCGAGCCGTGCCTTGGCGGCCAGCAGGTCGGCCACCGAATCGACGCGCAGCGCGATGTGGTTCACCCAGGCCGGCGTGTTCGGCGAGGGCAGCGCCGCGGTGTCGTCGCCGAGATCGAAGAAGGCGATGAACGAGCCGTCGCGCATCTGGAAGAAGATGTGCACGTAGGGGCAGTACTCGCCCGTGCTCGGCACATGGTCGCTCTGGATGATATGGGCCAGCGGCAGGCCCAGCAGGTCTTCGTAGAAGCGGCGCGTCTCTTCGCTGTCGCGGCAGCGCCAGGCGAAATGGTGCAGGCCGCGCACGGGCGGCGCGGGCGGTGGGGCGGTCGTCGGCATGGCGTATCTCCGTGGGAGCCGCTATTGGGCGATGCAGCGTCCTATGATGCAATCGAAATTAATTTATCGATTGATGAAATAAACATATGAATCTGACCTTGCGTCAATTGCGCGCGTTCGCGGCCGTGGCCGCGACCGGCAGCTTCACGGCCGCGGCGCAGCAACTGCACCTCACGCAATCGGCGCTCAGCGTGCTGGTGCGCGAACTCGAGCGCGAGATGGGCGTGCAACTGCTCGACCGCCACACGCGGCGGGTGCAGCTTTCCGAAGCGGGCCGCGAGTTCCTGCCTGCGGTGCACCGGCTGCTCGGCGACCTGTCGAGCGCGGTGGCGGGCGTGACCGATCTGCGTGACAAGAAGAAAGGCCTGTTGCGGCTTGCAGCGCCGCAGCTCATGGCCTGCACGCTGATGCCGCGCGTCATGGCGGCCTACCGCGAAGCCTATCCCGACGTCGACGTGCGGCTCGCCGACACGCTGCCCGAGCACCTGCTCGCGGGGATCGTCGCGGGCGACGTGGAGCTCGCGGTGGGGCAGGACGTGGCGGTGGATGCCGCCATCGAACGCCGCGTGCTGTTCCGCGACCGCCACTGGCTGATCTGCCCGCCGGACCACGCCTTCGCGAAGCGCCGCAAGGTGCGCTGGCACGAGCTCGGCCCCTACACCTTCATCGCGCCGACCCGCGACTTCCGCCAGCGCGTGCTGCCCGAACTCGGGCCCGCCGAGCGCGACTGCATGCTGCGCCCGGGCACGCAGGAGGTGTCGTACATGACCACCGCGCTCGGCATGGTCGCGTCGGGGCTCGGGCTCACCGTGTGCCCCACTTATTCGGCGCCGTTGGTGCGCGCGCACGGCCTGCAGATGGTGCGGCTCGAGGCGCCCGACTTCCACCGCGAGGTCTGCGTCTACAGCGCCGCGCGGCGCTCGCTCTCGCCTGCGGCGGCGAGCTTCGTCGGCATCCTGGAGCGCTTCGCCAAGTCGCAGCCCAAAGGCTGAGGCCGCAAACGAGGCGAAACCTACAATGCAAGACGACCTGTTTTCCACTATCTCCAGAGACCCATGAACGTCATTCGCTTCACCGACCTCTGCGCGCAGGGCCAGGCCGCCGGCCAGCGCGTCTTCATCCGTGCCGATCTCAACGTGCCGCAGGACGACGCGGGCCGCATCACCGAGGACACGCGCATCCGCGCTTCGGTGCCCTGCATCCAGCTCGCGCTCGATGCCGGCGCCGCCGTGATGGTCACCTCGCACCTGGGCCGCCCGACCGAGGGCGAATTCAAACCCGAAGACTCGCTCGCGCCGGTCGCCAGGCGCCTGGGCGAGCTGCTCGGCCGCGAGGTGCCGTTGGTCGCCGACTGGGTCGACGGCGTCGACGTGAAGCCCGGCCAGGTCGTGCTGCTCGAAAACTGCCGCGTCAACAAGGGCGAGAAGAAGAACGACGAGGCGCTGGCGCGCAAGCTCGCCGCCCTCACCGACATCTACGTGAACGACGCCTTCGGCACCGCCCACCGCGCCGAGGCCACCACCTACGGCATCGCGCAGTTCGCCAAGGTGGCGGCCGCCGGTCCGCTGCTCGCGGCCGAGATCGATGCCATCACCAAGGCGCTGGCGCAGCCGAAGCGCCCGCTGGTGGCGATCGTCGCGGGCTCGAAGGTCAGCACCAAGCTCACCATCCTCAAGAGCCTGTCGGCCAACGTCGACCAACTGATCGTCGGCGGCGGCATCGCCAACACCTTCATGCTCGCGGCCGGCCTCAAGATCGGCAAGTCGCTGGCCGAGCCCGACCTCGTCGGCCAGGCCAAGGCCGTGATCGAGTCCATGCGTGCGCGTGGCGCCGACGTGCCGATCCCGGTCGACGTGGTCACGGCCAAGACCTTCGCGGCCGATGCGCCCGCGACCGTCAAGGCTGCGGACGACGTGGCCGACGACGACCTGATCCTCGACATCGGCCCGAAGACCGCGGCGCAGCTCGCAGCCCAGCTGCGCGAGGCCGGCACCATCGTGTGGAACGGCCCGGTCGGCGTGTTCGAGTTCGACGCCTTTGCGGGCGGCACCCAGGCCATCGCGCAGGCGATCGCCGACAGCAGCGCCTTCTCGATCGCCGGCGGCGGCGACACGCTCGCGGCCATTGCCAAGTACGGCATCGAGAAGCAGGTCGGCTACATCTCCACCGGCGGCGGCGCCTTCCTCGAAGTGCTCGAGGGCAAGACCCTGCCGGCGTTCGAGATCCTGTCGAAGCGCGCCGCTGGGTGAGGGCGGCGGCGGGGGATCTCGCGCAGGGTGCTTCCGTCGGTCACACAAAGTGTATACAGTAGCGAATACAAACGGAGACCCGAATTCATGAGCATCGACCGCATCCCCCGCCACGCCACCAAGATCGTCGCCACCCTCGGGCCGGCGTCCAGTACGCCCGAGATGCTGGAGCGGATGATCCAGGCCAAGGTCAGCGTGGTGCGGCTCAACTTCAGCCACGGCACCGCCCAGGACCACATCGACCGCGCGACCATGGCGCGCGAGGCCGCTCGCAGGGCGGGGCGCGAAGTGGCGATCATGGCCGACCTGCAGGGCCCGAAGATCCGCGTCGGCAAGTTCGCCCAGGGCAAGGTCTGGCTCGAGGCGGGCACGAGCTTCGTGCTCGACGCCTCGCGCACCGAGCCGGGCGACGAACAGGCCGTGGGGCTCGACTACAAAGACCTGCCGCGCGATGTGCGCCCCGGCGACCGGCTGCTGCTGAACGACGGCCTCATCGTGCTGGTGGTCGATGCGGTCAAGGGCGAGGCGGTGCACACCACCGTCAAGCTCGGCGGCGAGCTCTCGAACAACAAGGGCATCAACAAGCAGGGCGGCGGCCTCACGGCGCCAGCGCTGACGGCCAAGGACATGGAAGACATCAAGACGGCGATGAGCTTCCAGGCCGACTACGTGGCGGTGAGCTTCCCGAAGAACGCCACCGACATGGAAATGGCGCGCCAGCTGTGCAACGTGGCGGCGGCCGAATACGGGCACAAGCCCGGGCTGATCGCGAAGATCGAGCGTGCCGAGGCGATCCCCAAGCTCGAGGAGATCCTGCGCGCGAGTGACGGCATCATGGTGGCACGCGGCGACCTCGCGGTCGAAGTCGGCAACGCGGCCGTGCCGGCGCTGCAGAAGAAGATGATCCGCATGGCGCGCGACATGGACAAGGTGGTGATCACCGCCACCCAGATGATGGAGTCGATGATCACCAACCCGGTGCCCACGCGCGCCGAGGTGAGCGACGTGGCCAACGCCGTGCTCGACGGCACCGACGCAGTGATGCTCTCGGCCGAAACGGCGTCGGGCCGCTATCCGCTCGAGACCGTGCAGGAGATGAGCCGCATCTGCGAAGCCGCCGAGTCGGCCGAGGACAAGCAGCTCGACGCCGACTTCAGCGGCAAGACCTACAGCCGCATCGACCAGTCGATCGCGATGGGCGCGCTGTTCACCGCGCACCACCTGGGCGCGAAGGCGATCGTGGCGCTCACCGAGTCGGGCTCCACGGCACTGTGGATGAGCCGCCACCGCGCGCACATCCCGATGTACGCGCTGACCTCGCGCCTCGCGACCCAGCGCCGCATGGCGCTCTACCGCAACGTGCGCCCGCTGCTGATGGATTCGGAAAGCGACCGCGACACCGCGCTGCTGCAGGCCGAGAACCACCTGAAGAAGCGCGGCATCGTGCAGAGCGGCGACGTCTACGCGATCACCTGCGGCGAGCCGATGGGCGCCCCCGGCGGCACCAACATGCTCAAGATCTGCAGAGCAAGCTAGCCCACCCCGTTCCTCGCTCACTTCGTGTAGCTCGACTCCCCGGTTGCTCCCTCCCCTTCCGGGGGAGGGTTGGGGTGGGGGCCGACGGCGTGCCCATGCCCTCGGCGGCTTCCTAGCCATTCCTGAAAAGGAAGCTGTAGGCGTTGAGCGCCGGCACGCCGCCGAGGTGCGCATACAGCACCTTCGAGCCGGCAGGAAACTCGCCGAGGCGCACCTTCTCGATCATGCCGTGCATCGATTTGCCCTCGTAGACGGGGTCGGTCAGCATGCCTTCGAGCCGTGCGCACAGGCGGATCGCATCGAGCGTGCCCTCGTTCGGCAGGCCGTACTCGGGGCCGCCGAAGCGGTGGTCGAGCACCACGTCCTGCTCGCCGATCTCGCGGCCGAGCTCGACCAGTTCGGCGGTGTTTTTCGCGATGCGCACGATCTGGTCGAAGGTCTGCGCGGGCTTGGCCGAGGCGTCGATGCCGATCACGCGATCGGCGCGGCCGTCGGCCGCGAAGCCGACCACCATGCCGGCCTGCGTGCTGCCGGTCACCGAGCAGACCACGATGTAGTCGAACTTGAAGCCGAGCTCGGCCTCCTGCTGCCGCACTTCCTCGGCAAAGCCGACGAAGCCCAGCCCGCCGCGCGGATGCTCCGAGCAGCCGGCGGGAATCGGAAACGGTTTGCCGCCCGCCTTGCGCACATCGGCCATGGCTTCTTCCCAGCTCTTGCGGATGCCGATGTCGAAGCCCGCACTGTCGAGCCGCACGTCGGCGCCCAGGATGCGCGACATCTCGATGTTGCCGACGCGGTCGTACACCGCGTCCGAATAGTTGACCCAGTTCTCCTGCACCAGCACGCACTTCAGGCCCAGGTGCGCCGCCACGGCCGCAACCTGGCGCGTCTGGTTCGACTGGATGCCGCCGATCGACACCAGCGTGTCGTAGCCGCCCTCGAGCGCCTCGGGGATCAGGTATTCGAGCTTGCGCGTCTTGTTGCCGCCGAAGGCGAGGCCGCTGTTGCAGTCCTCGCGCTTGGCATAGAGCTCGACCTCGCCACCGAGATGGGCGCTCAGGCGCTGGAGCGGGTGGATCGGCGTGGGGCCGAAAGTCAGCGCATGGCGCGGGAATTTCTTCAGGTTCATGGAAGCCTCCAGACAAGGGAATGGCATCGATCGTAGGAATAAGCGGCTGAAGCGTGGTTGCAAACTTCGGTCGACATCCGGTGCAGAACGATTCAATATAAAGAAATGATCGACATTCGTTTTGCAGGTGAGTGAATGCGCACAACAAAATTGCGTTCACCGTCGAAGCCTCCCGAAGCCGGGGCCCCCGAGCTGGACCGTACCGACCGCGCCATCCTGCGGGCGCTGCAGCGCGATGCCTCGGTGTCGAACGTGGCCCTGGCCGCCAAAGTCAACCTCAGCGCGCCGGCCTGCCTCCGGCGCGTCGAACGGCTCAAGGCCGCGGGGCTCATCAAGGGCGTGGTCGCGCTGCTCGATGCCGAGGCGCTCTCACTCGGCATGCTGGTCATGATCGGCGTGGTGCTCGACCGCTCCACGCCCGATTCCTTCGCCGATTTCGAGAAAGCCGCGCAAAAGGTGTCGGGCTGCCTCGAATGCCACGTCGTCACGGGCGAGTTCGACTATTTCATGCTTGTGCGCACGCGCGACAACGACAGCTTCAACCGGCTGCATGCCGAGCAGCTGCTGTACCTGCCGGGCGTGCGGCAGATCCGGACCTTCGTGGTGCTCAAGCAGGTGCTCTCGACCACGCAGCTGCCGATCTGAATCGCCGGCGCGCGCGTACAAGCGCGATGACCTTCCCCATCCTCGCGTCGATCCGCCAGCGCCGCAGCGCGCTCGTTCCCTTGCTCGGCACCCTGTTCGCGGCCGCGCTCTCGGCCTGCTCGCCGCTCAAGGTGCTCGACCGGCTGGTGCCCGCCGATACCTACGATTTCCAGGGCGACATCGCGTACGCCGCCGAGCCGCGCCAGCGCCTGGACGTGTACCAGCCGCTGCCGGGCACGGCGCCCGTTCCCGGCAAGCGCCCGCTGGTGGTGTTCTTCTATGGCGGCGCCTGGACCCATGGCGACCGGGCCAGCTATCGCTTTCTCGGCGAGGCACTGGCCGCACGCGGGGCGGTGGTCGTCGTGCCCGACTACGGTCTCTCGCCGCAGCACACCTATCCGGTGTTCGTGCGCGACAGCGCGCGAGCCGTCAAATGGGCGCTGGACAACGCCGCCCGGCTGGGCACCGACCCGAAGCGGATCTACGTGATGGGGCACAGCTCCGGCGGCTACAACGCCGCGATGGTGGCGCTGGATGCGCGCTGGCTCAAGGAAGTGGGCGCAAACCCCGATCAGCTCGCCGGCTGGATCGGGCTGGCCGGCCCCTACGACTTCCTGCCCATCGGCGACCCCGACGTGCAGGTCGCCTTCCATTGGCCCGGCACGCCGCGCGACTCGCAGCCGATCGCGCATGTGAGCGCCAACTCGCCCCGCACGCTATTGCTGGCGGCAGCGAAGGACAACCTGGTCTACCCCGACCGCAACACCGGGCGCATGGCCGAAGCACTGCGTGCGGCAGGCGTTCCCGTGACGGTGCATATGTACGACAACCTCAGCCACGTCACGCTCATGGGCGCCTTCGCGAGCCCGATCCAGTGGCTCGGCGGGGCGGTGCTGCCGCCTGTCGTCGATTTCCTCGGACTGCCGTCGGTCCCGTCCCACAAGGGCGGTCGATAGAATTGGGGCAGTTCCCCCGTCTTTCCGCCTTCTCTTTTTTTCAATTTCCCCGCGAGGTAATCCCATGGCACTCGTCTCGATGCGCGAACTGCTGGACCATGCAGCCGCCAACGGCTACGGCATTCCGGCCTTCAACGTCAACAACCTCGAACAGGTCCAGGCCGTCATGGAGGCCGCCAAGGAAACCGGTGCGCCCGTGATCCTGCAGGCCAGCGCCGGTGCCCGCAAGTACGCCGGCGAGGCGTTCATCAAGCACCTGATCCAGGCCGCGATCGAGCAGTACCCGAACATTCCACTGGTCATGCACCAGGACCACGGCCAGAGCCCGGCGATCTGCCAGGGCGCCATCGACCTCGGCTTCTCCTCCGTCATGATGGACGGCTCGCTCAAGGAAGACGGCAAGACGCCTGCTTCGTTCGACTACAACGTCGACGTGACCCGCAAGGTCGTCGAGCTCGCGCACAAGGTGGGCGTCACGGTCGAGGGCGAGCTCGGCTGCCTCGGCTCGCTCGAGACCGGCATGGCCGGCGAGGAAGACGGCATCGGCGCCGAAGGCGTGCTCGACCACGCCTCGCTGCTGACCGACCCCGAAGAGGCCGCCCAGTTCGTCAAGGCCACGCAGCTCGACGCGCTGGCCATCGCCATCGGTACCAGCCACGGCGCCTACAAGTTCACGCG
Source organism: uncultured Variovorax sp. (assembly GCA_946478645.1). The sequence goes on along the minus strand of CAMLCW010000002.1, from coordinate 14,746 downwards.
CAAGCCCACCGGCGACATCCTGTCGATCCAGCGCGTGAAGGAAATCCATGCCCGCCTGCCCAACACGCACTTGGTGATGCACGGTTCGTCGTCGGTGCCGCAGGACCTGCTCGAGATCATTCGCCAGTACGGCGGCAACATGAAGGAAACCTACGGCGTGCCCGTCGAGGAAATCCAGGAAGCCATCAAGCACGGCGTGCGCAAGATCAACATCGACACCGACATCCGCCTCGCGATGACCGGCGCGGTGCGCAAGTTCCTGGCCGAGAACCCCGAGAAGTTCGACGCCCGCGAATGGCTCAAGCCCGCGCGCGAGGCCGCCAAGCAGATCTGCAAGCAGCGCTATATCGAGTTCGGCTGCGAAGGCCAGGGCCCCAAGGTGAAGGGCGAATCGCTGCAGGTGGTGGCCGCCAAGTACGCGAAGGGCGAGCTCTCGCAGCAGGTGGTCTGAGGCGCGCGGCACGCGGCGGCTGGGCATCCATGGTCGTCGCGTCCCGCTATGCGCTCTGGTGGAACCGCCTGCGCGAGCAGCTGTGGTTTCGCCCCGCCGTCTGGAGCCTGGCGGCCATCGGCGCCGCGCTGGTGGCGGCGCTCGCCAACGAGTTCGTTCCCGATGGCATGCTGCCCGACATCGCGCACGACACGCTCGAAGGGCTGCTGTCGATCATCGCGGCCAGCATGCTCACGGTGAGCACCTTTTCGCTGTCGATCCTGGTCAGCGCCTATGCGTCGGCCTCGTCCACCGCCACGCCGCGCGCCACGCGGCTGGTGATGGCCAACAACGATGCGCAGAACGCCATCGCGGCGTTCGTCTCGGCATTCATCTTCTCCATCATCGGGCTGGCGGCGCTCGGTGTGCGGTATTACGGCGCCTCGGGGCGCTTCGTGCTTTTCGTCTTCACGCTGTGCGTGCTCGCCTACCTGATCCTCGCGCTGCTGCGCTGGATCGGCACGCTGTCCACGCTCGGCCGCATGAACCACACGATCGAAACCGTGGAGAAGGCCGCCACCCTCGCCATGCGCGACTGGTGCAGCGCGCCCGGCCTGGGCGCGCGCCTGGTGGCCGATGCCGCGGCCGCTGCCGGCCAGGGCGAGCCGCTGCACGCGCCCTGGACGGGCTACCTGCAGCACATCGACGTGCGCGGCATCGAGGGCGCTGCCGAAGCGGCCGGGGCCAGGGTCCACGTGTGCGTGCGCCCTGGCACCTTCGTCTCCCGCCAGACGGTGCTGGCACGCCTGCTCGACGTGCCCGGAGGCAGCGACGAGCGAACGGCCCTGCAAGAGAAGGTGGCCAAGGCCTTCATGCTCGGCCGCGAGCGCACCGAGCGGCAAGACCCGCGGCTCGGCCTGATCATGCTCAGCGAGATCGCGCAGCGCGCGCTGTCGCCGGCGGTGAACGACGCAGGCACCGCCATCGCCGTGCTCGGCGCGATGACGCGCGTGCTGATCGAGGGCACCCGCCCGCGCGCCGATGACGAGGCCGTGCCGGCCGCCAACGCGCCGGAGATTCGCCGCGTCACCATCGTGCCGCTCGATCCGGCCGACCTGGTGCGCGACGTGCTCGAGCCCATTGCGCGCGACGGCGCGGCGTCGCTCGAAGTGGCGCTGCGCATCCAGAAGCTGCTCGACCTCGTCGCGGCCAACGCCGGATGCGGCGTGGCCGCCGCCGCACGTGCCGAAGCCGGCCCTGCGCGCGACCACGCGCTGGCCGGCCTGCCGCTGCCGCGCGAGCGCGAGTGGCTGCTCGCGCAGGCGGGCCCGCAGGCCGATGGCGCCGGTGTTGCGCCGAAGCCCTAAACTCTGCTCCGTTTCCCTTTCTCTCCTTCATTTCGCGTAGCCGACGCCGACCGTTGCCCCTGCCATGACCACCGTCCACACCTCCTCCATCGAGAGCCTCCCCTTGCTCGCCCGCGGCAAGGTGCGCGACAACTACGCGGTCGGCGAGGACCGCATCCTCATGGTCGCGAGCGACAGGCTCAGCGCCTTCGACGTGATCATGGGCGAGCCGATCCCGGGCAAGGGCGAGATCCTCACGCAGATGGCGCTGTGGTGGTTCGACCGCCTCGGCCAGCTCTGCCCCAACCACCTGACGGGCGAGGCGCCCGAAAGCGTCGTCACGCCCGACGAGGTGCCGCAGGTCACGGGCCGCTCGATGCTGGTCAAGCGCCTGAAGCCCATTCCGGTCGAGGCCGTGGTCCGCGGCTACCTGGCCGGCAGCGGCTGGAAGGAATACCAGGAAAGCCGCTCGGTCTGCGGCGTGCCGCTGCCCGAGGGCCTCACCAACGCGGCCAAGCTGCCGCGCGCGATCTTCACGCCCGCCGCCAAGGCCGCGGCCGGCGAGCACGACGAGAACATCAGCTACGACCGCGTGGTCGAGATCGTCGGCCCCAAGCTCGCGCAGCAGATCCGCGAGATCAGCCTCGAGATCTACGAAGCCGCGGCGCAGATCGCGCTCGCCAAGGGCATGATCATTGCCGACACCAAGTTCGAGTTCGGCCTCGACGAGGCCGGCACGCTGGTGCTGATGGACGAGGTGCTCACGCCCGACAGCTCGCGCTACTGGCCGGTCGAGGGCTACCAGGCCGCGCTGGCCGCGGGCACCAACCCGCCGAGCTACGACAAGCAGTTCGTGCGCGACTGGCTCGAAGCCACCCGGATCAATGGCAAGCCCTGGGACAAGACGCCGCCGGCACCGCGGCTGCCGGCCGAGATCATCGAGAAGACCGCCGCCAAGTACCGCGAGGCGCTCGAGCGCCTCACCGGCTGACGTTTCTTTTTTTGCGCTTCAGCGGCTGGCGGCGTTGAGCGTCGCCACCGTGCGTCCGCCCGCGTCGAGCAGCGCGAGCCGCCCCGGGCCTGCCAGCCGGTAGCTGGCCGTACGCTCCAGCGCCGAGATGAACTGCGCTTCGGTGGCGGCGCGCGCGGGATCGGTGCAGGCCATGCGGGTCGAGGCCAGTTGGCCGACGCGCAGCGTGATGCCGCTGCGCGTGAACGACCCCGACATGCGGTTGCAGCCGCCCGAGCCGCTCACGCGGCCGCTCGCGGCGTCGAACTGGATCTGCGCGTCGCTGCCGGGCGCGACCGGCTCGGTGCCGAGCTGCACCAGGCGCCAGAGCGGGCCTTCGATCGGCTCGTCGAGGCTGATGCCGCTGCCGCAGCCGGCGAGGGCGGCACCCACAACCAGGGTCAGGGTTGCAAGGACGGGGCGGGCGAGAAATCGCATGGACGGTCTTTCCTTTTTCGGCGCAAGAAATGCAACAAGTTGAATCGCCATCATCGTATGCGACGCGGTGCTAGCCTGCCAATGCGGCCCCACCCTGCAGCCGCGCGGTGACGCAGCGTCGCACGCTCGCGGGCGTGGCGTCGTCGGCCAGCAAAGCAGGCCATTCGGCCTGCGCCTGGCGCACCGTGTCGCGCGCGATCGCCATCAGCCGGGCCGGCCGCAAAAGCCCTGCGGCGCGCAGCAGCGCGTCGAGCGCGGCCCAGTCGAAGGCGCGCAGCCGCGCGTCGATGGCGCGGTTGACCGCGTAGTCCGTGGCCGGCACGTCCTCGAAGAAGGCCGCGACGCACACCGGGTCGTACAGCGGAGCCAACACCGGCGCGACGCCGTCGGGGTAGCGCAGCGCCCAGTTCTTCAGGTGCGCGTCGCTGTTGCCGAGCAGGATGAACGCAACGATGCGCCGCACGCATTCGCGCACATCGGCCACCGGGTTCGGCGACAGCCGGTCCAGCACGCGCAGCATCGCGGGCCAGTCGACCGCCAGGCCGCGGCCGTATTTCTGCCGCGGCTCGTACTGCAGCACCTGCGCGAACTCCTCCATGTGGATGCGGCCGCCGTCGGCGCTGCGGTCGAAGCGGCGCACCGCGAGGATCTGCCCGAACGGCACCTGCTCGGGCAGGTCGGCATCGGCGCGGTCGATCACGCTGGCTTCGGCACAGTCGAGCCCGAGCGCACCGCACAGCCGGTAGCCCGTGTATTCGTTGGCCACCAGGTCGGGATGGCGCGTGGTCGGCAGCTTGAGGATGAACGAGCCGGCCGCACCATGGCGTCGCACCACGTAGCGACGGCCGTCCTGCACGGCCGAGAACTTGGTGACCACGCCCGGAATGGCGGCCGCATCTTCGACCGGCAGCTCGACGAAACCCGGTTCGAGCACATCGAGCCCGAGCGCGGTGTGCCAGTGCCGGACCGTCTGCGGAATGCCTTCGGCGGCCGGCACCGGCTCGACCTCGAGCGCACCCATGAGGTCATGGCCCGCGGCGGCCAGCAGTTCGAATTCGTCGTCGGCACTGCAGCCGCGCTGCAGCGCCAGGCGCTCGCGGTTGTGGCCTTCGGGCAGCAGGTTCTGAAAATAGCTCGGCCAGTGGCCGTCGCCGCGCGACACGCGTGCATCGCGCGCCGACGACAGGATCGCGCGCGTGGCCGCCTCGTCGGCGCCGCGGTAGGCGAGCGACAGCGTGGGGCGCGCCGGGTCGGCGATGTAGGCCTCATCGAACGAGACGCGCAGGATGTCGCCGTACTGCGAGAGATAGCCGATGGCGCGCCGCGCCGTGCCCGCGGCACCACCGCCGGGCGCATGCAGGTACATCCGCAGGTAGCGGATGCCGGTGTTGAAGGCGGCGGCGGTGCTCACTGGTGCACCCTTGGCGCTGCGCGCCTTCCCGCCAAGCGGGAGCGAGCTTGCTTGGGGCGGCGCGGCGCGGTGCTCACCGGCGCCCGTCGGCGAGGCTCTGCGCGATCGAGGGTGGCGCGCCCGCGCCGGGCGGCTGGCCGAGCAGGCGGCCGCCCGAGCGCACGAAGTCCTCGAGCTGCGGGCGCAACGCGGCGGGCACGGTCATGAGTTCGAGCCCCAGCGCCCGCGCCATCTCGAGCAAGGTGGAGAGCCGCGGATCGATCTGGCCGCTCTCGATGCGCTGGACCGTCATGCGCGAGAGCCCCGCCTGCATGGCCAGTGCGTCCTGGCTCAGGCCGGCGGCCTTGCGGGCGTTCTGGAGTTCATCGGTGAGATTGCTCATCGGCCTACTCTTTCACAACGATATGCGTACGGATAGTAGCTATTTTGAGCATGTGCAGCAAATAAAAAAGCGACTTGAAAGTCGCTTTTCAGAAAAAATGCGCATTTGCATGCGCATCATTGCACCGCTCAACTCAGCACCACGCTGCTGAGCCGGCGCCGATAGGTCGCGACCACCGGGTCGTCCGGCGGGATCTGGCCATCGGCCACCTTGACCTTTGGCGGCTCGATCAGGTCGAGGATCGCGATGTAGGTCTTGCGCGCGAGGTCTTCGTTCCAGCTCTTGTCGCGCATCAGGATCTCGAGCAGCTCGTCCATCGCGTCGGTCCAGCGCTGCGCATCCATCAGCAGCTGCGCGCGGCCGAAGCGGGCATCGAAGTCGCGCTTGCCGGCGGCGATCTTCGCGTCGAGATCGGCCAGCGACGGTGCGGCGCCCGAGGCCGGTGCCGCGAAATCGATCGCGTCCATCCAGCGCTGCAGCGAATCGAAGCGGCGCACCAGCGTGGTCTTGGCGATCACCGGTGCGAACGCGACCTTGGCGTCGTCGGTACGGCCCTGCTGCAGCAGCAACTTGACGTAGTCGAAGCGCGCGTCGTCGTTGGCCGGATCGGCAGCCACGGCATGCTGCAGCCGCTCGAGCGCGCCTTCGGTGTCGCCATCGGCCAGCGCCTCCTGCGCGGCGGCTTCCTCGGAGGCCGCCTCGACCTGCTCGGCGCCCGGCACATGCTTGTCGAGGAACTCGCGGATCTTCTCGGCCGGAATGGCGCCGACAAAGCCGTCGACCGGCTGGCCGTCCTTGAACATCACGCAGAACGGGATGCTGCGCACGCCGAACATCTCCGACAGCTGCGACGAGATCTGCGGCACCTTGTCGGCGTCGAGCTTGGCCAGCGTGAAGCGGCCGGCGTACTCGGATTCGAGCTTTTCGAGCACCGGACCGAGCTGCTTGCACGGTCCGCACCATTCGGCCCAGATGTCGAGCAGCACCGGTGTGGCCATCGAGGCTTCGATCAGTTCGGCCTGAAAATTTTCGAGAGTGATGTCGATCATCGGGAACAGCTGGGGGTGAAACGTAAAATTGAAACCATGAACGAAACCATTCAGGTCGGTGTGGTGATGGGCTCGAACTCCGATTGGGAGACGATGCGCAACGCCGTCGAGATTCTCCAGCAATTCGGTGTCGGGCACGAAGCCAAGGTGGTCTCGGCCCACCGGATGCCCGATGCGCTCTTCGCATACGCCGAAAGCGCGGCCGGCCGCGGACTCGTCGCGATCATCGCCGGGGCGGGCGGCGCGGCCCACCTGCCGGGCATGCTGGCCTCGAAGACCACGGTGCCGGTGCTCGGCGTGCCGGTCGCCAGCCGCCACCTGCAGGGGATCGACTCGCTCTACAGCATCGTGCAGATGCCCAAGGGCGTGCCGGTCGCCACCTTTGCCATCGGCAACGCGGGTGCCGCGAACGCGGCGCTGTTCGCGGTGGCGATGCTGGCGGCCGGCGATCCGGCGCTGCGCACCCGGCTAGACGCCTTCCGCGCCGCCCAGACCGCCGCCGCCGAGGCCATGGCCCTGCCGCCGGCAGAGCCCGGCGCCGTCTCGCCCTTTTCGCCCCAGGGCGGGGGTGCGCTGTGAGCGGCGCCGACGGCCACAACGGCTTTCCGCTGCTGCCCGGGGCCACGCTCGGCGTGCTCGGCGGCGGCCAGCTCGGGCGCATGTTCGTGCACGCGGCCCAGCGCATGGGCTATTTCACGGCGGTGCTCGACCCCGATCCCGACAGCCCCGCCGGCCGCGTGAGCCACCACTATGTCCACACCGACTATGCCGACGTCGACGGCCTCGCGCGGCTCGCGGGCCTGGCCGATGCGGTCACGACCGAGTTCGAGAACGTGCCGGCGCCCTCGCTCGAGCATCTGGCGGTCGCGCGGCCGGTGTCGCCCGGCGCCCCGGCGATCGCGATCGCGCAGGACCGCATCGCGGAGAAGGCCCACTTCACGCGCTGCGGCGTGGCCTGCGCGCCCTACGCGGTGATCGAGAGCGCGGCGCAACTGGCCGCCGTAGATGAAGCGCTGCTGCCGGGCATCCTGAAGACGGCGCGCCTCGGCTACGACGGCAAGGGGCAGCTGCGCGTGTCGACGCGCGCCGAGCTGGTCGACGCCTGGCAGGCCGTGGGATGCGTGCCCTGCGTGCTCGAGAAGCTGTTGCCGCTCGAATTCGAATGCTCGGTGATCGTGGCGCGCGGCCGCGACGGCCAGATGGTGCACTTTCCGCCCCAGCGCAACCTGCACCGCGGTGGCATCCTGGCCGTGACCGAGGTGCACGCGCAGAACATGCCCAAGACCGTGGCGCAGGCGGCGGTCAATTCGGCAAAAAGCATCGCCACGGGGCTCGACTACGTCGGCGTGCTGTGCGTCGAGTTCTTCGCGCTCGCCGACGGTTCGCTGGTGGTGAACGAAATGGCGCCGCGGCCGCACAACAGCGGCCACTACACGATGGAAGCCTGCGACGTCTCGCAGTTCGAACTGCAGGTGCGCACCCTGGCGGGGCTGCCGCTGGCCGTGCCGCGCCAGCACAGCCCGGCGTTCATGCTCAACCTGCTCGGCGACCTGTGGTTCCCCGACAGTGCCGACAAGCCGGTCACGCCGCGCTGGAGCGAGGTGCTCGCGCTGCCCGGCGCGCACCTGCACCTGTACGGCAAGGTCGAGCCGCGCCGGGGCCGCAAGATGGGCCACCTGACGCTCACCGGCACCACGCTCGAGAGCGTGCGCGCCACGGCGCAGCAGGCGGCACAGCTGCTCGGCCTGCCGGCGCTTTCGGCTGCCGACCTCGCATGATCCTCGACGGCCAGTCCCCCGACGCGCTCGACGAAGCCGTGCGCGTGCTGCGCGCAGGCGGCCTCGTCGCCTTCCCGACCGAGACCGTCTACGGGCTCGGCGCCGACGCCACCAGCGATGCGGTGGTGGCCGGCATCTTCAAGGCCAAGGGCCGGCCGGCCGACCATCCGCTGATCGTCCACGTCGCGGCGGGGCCCAAGGGCACCGAGGCGCTGTCGCGCTTCGCCCAGCCGCTGCCGCCGTTCGCGCAGCGTCTGGTGCAGGCCTTCTGGCCCGGTCCGCTGACCTTGATCGTCACGCGCCAGCCCGGCGTGGCCGCGGCGGCGGCCGGTGGGCAGGACACCATCGGCCTGCGCTGCCCCTCCCATCCGGTGGCGCAGGCGCTGCTCGAAGCCTGTGCCGCGCAGGGCGTGCCGGGCCTCGCGGGGCCCAGTGCCAACCGCTTCGGCCGCGTCAGCCCGACCACGGCGCAGCACGTGGCCGACGAGTTCGGCGAAGCGCTGCCCGTGATCGACGGCGGTGCCTGCGAGGTGGGCATCGAATCGACCATCGTCGACTGCAGCCGCGGCGCGCCGGTGCTGCTGCGCCCGGGCCTGATCACGCGCGTGCAGATCGAGGCCGCGCTCGGCGAGCACCTGCAGGACCGCGAGGTGCTCGAGACCCCCGAGCCGCGCGCCTCCGGCACGCTCGAGGCGCACTACGCGCCGAACGCCAAGCTGCGGCTGATGGACGCCAAGGCGATCCAGACCGGGCTCGACGTGCTCGGCCCCGGCGCGGCGCACATCGCGATATGGGCGCGCACCGAGCTGCGCAACCGGTCGCAGCGGGTGCTGCAGCGGCGCATGCCCGACGATGCCGCGGCGGCGGCGCACCAGCTGTTCGCGGTGCTGCGCGACTTCGACGCCGAAGGTGTCAAGCTGATCTGGGTCGAGACGCCGCCGGCCACGCCCGAATGGGAAGGCGTGCGCGACCGGCTGCAGAGAGCGGCCGCGGCCTGAGCGGGAGCGGGAGCGGGAGCGGGAGCGGACAGCCGAACGCAGAAGAAATACAAAAGCTACGCAGAAGTCGCAGAAAAATCCTTTTTTGTTTTTCTTCTGCGACTTCTGCGGACCTTTGCGACCTCTGCGTTCGGCTGTCCGCTTTTCGGACCTCAGCCTCCCGCCGCCATAACCCCTTGGAAGAAGCTGCGCGCCGAAGCGAGGCAGAACGGCGGCACGAGCGTGCCGTGGTAGGCCAGCGTGACGGCCTGCGCCTTGTCGGCATCGCTGCCGGGCGTGTTCTGCGCCAGCGTGCTCTTGGCCTGCGCAAAGCCTGCGCGCGCAGTCGCATAGGCGTCGGTGGCGCCGGTGTCTTCGAGGTCGACCACCGCCAGCGCGGCGGCGGGCATGCCGCGGGCGCGGAAGTAGCCGGCGGTGGCGCGCGTGCTCAGGAAGTTCACCGTCGGATCGTTGGCGCCGCCGCACATCAGCACCGGCCGGGCCGGCAGCCAGTTGCGCAGGTCGTTGGCACGCGCGGCCTTGCGGAAGCCCGTCGCGGGCCGGCAGTCGAGCGGCGTTGTCGTGCTGAGCGAGGCGGCGGTCGCGGGCAGCGCATTGCCGGGGCAGGGATTGGCCTGGATGTCGCTCGCGGCCCGCGTCAGGAAGCTCTGGCGGACCAGGTTGTTGGCGCCGTAGAAGATCGACAGCTCGGGGCTCACCGGGCCCGGCGTGGCACCGGCCGGGAACAGCGCGAGCTGCGGCAGCTTGCCGTCGGCGATCAGCCGCGACACCGGCGTCAGGCTCGGCAGCAGCGTGTCGATGCCGCTCGCGTACTGCGCCTCGTAGATGTCGGCGGTGCTGTCGTAGACGTCGCCGAACTGCTGTTGCCAGCTGGTCGACAGCAGCGGTATGAACAGCGTGCTGCCGAGCGCGGGCCAGCCCAGGTAGGTGTAGTCGGTGAGCAGGCCGATGGCCGAGGGCGCCGACAGCGGCGCCGACGCCGTCACCGGCTTGCCGGTGGCCTGCATCTCGCGGTGCGCGGCCATCGCCACGTAGCCGCCCTGCGAATAGCCGGTGATCAGCAGCGAGCCGGCGTCATTGGCGCCGATGCCCGCGAAAGTCTTGCGCGCCGCGGTGAGCGCGTCGACCATGTCCTTGCCCTGCTGTTCGCCGTTGAGATAGGGGTGGTAGGGCAGTGTCGAGCGGTCGTAGCCCGCGTAGTTGGGCGCCACCACGATGTAGCCCTGCGCCGCGAACGTGGCCGCGATCATCAACCCCTCGCCGGCGGCCGGCTGCGCGGCCTCGGTCCACTTCGCGAGGTTGTAGTCGCGCGCGGCGTTGCTGCCGTGCGCATACAGCACCACCGGCCGCGGTCCGCTGCAGGCCGCATCGGCGCCCGAGGGCACCATGATCGCGGCGGTCGCGTTGGTGGCTTCGTTCTTGCCGCCGACGGTGCGGTATTCGAGGTAGCGCAGCTCGAAGCCGCACTTGGGGGCGCCGGCCACCTGCAGCAGCGCCTTGCCCTGGTCGCTGGCCTGCAGGCTGGTTCGGAACTGCTCGGCCGAGAGCTTGGCGGTCTGCGCGGGCGGGTCGCTCACGACCGAGCCGCGGCCGGTGTCGCCATCGCCCGCGGGCGGCGGGAAGACCACGCCGATGCCGCCACCGCCGCCACCTCCGCCGCCGCAGGCCGAGAGCAGCAGCAACAGCAGGGCGGATGGAAGTCGGTACATTTTCTTCAAGGCGGTCTCCTGGTGAGGGGCGTTGGAATCGAACGACCGTCCGATTCTGTGCAGCGCCCGTGCCGCACGCAAGCAGCACCTGTCCCTGCAGAAGTTTTCAGTACACCGCGCGATGCGGGCGGCGCTCAGTTGTCCAGGGATGCCCAATCGACCAGCGCGTCGAATGCGGCGCGCGATGCGCCGGCGTTCTCGCCGTTGGCAATGGCCACGAGCACGTAGCGCCGGCCGCTCGCGCCGTGCACGTAGCCGGCCACGCCCGACACATCGCGCAGCGACCCTGTCTTGAGGTGGGCGGCACCGCCCGAGCGCAGTGCGCGCTTGCGCAGCGTGCCGTCGACGCCCGAGGCCGGCAGCGAGGACACCAGTTCGGGCATGACCGCCGAACGCCAGGCCAGCTGCAGCATCCGGCCGAGCGCCGCGGCGCTGATGCGCGCGTCGCGCGACAGGCCGGAGCCGTTGTCGAACAGCGGTGGCGCCTCGCCGGTGCCGATGCGGTCGCGCCACCACTGGCCCAGCGCATCGCGCGACGCATCGAGCGAACCGCGCTGGCGCTGCGTGAGCCCGAGCGTGAGGAACAGCTGCTGCGCCATCACGTTGTTGCTGTACTTGTTGATGTCGCGCACCACCTCCGCGAGCGGCGGCGAGCCGAACTCGAACGCCGGGCGCAGCCCCGCGGGCACCCGGCCGTCGCGCATCTGGCCGCCGACGCGGCCGCCCATCTCGGCCCACAGCCCGCCGATGGCGCGCAGCGCGTAGGTGCGCGGATCGGCATAGGCGACCGCCCAGGCCTTCTCGCCGCAGGCCGCGGGCAGTCCGCCCTCGAAGCGGATGCGGTTCGGGTCGCTGAAGTCGGGCCGCAGTGCCGCGCGCCAGTCGCCGCATTCGCCGGCGACGAGCGCCACCGTGGGCTGCATCGACACGCTCGCGAGCGGGGGCTCGTAGTTGACGCGGGCCTGCTGGCCGCCGCGCTCGGGCGTGAAGGTCATGGTGACCGACTTGAAGTTCACCAGCAGCGCCTCGGGCGAGGCGTTGTAGGGCCGCAGTGGCTCGCCGTCGAAGGCGGCCGGGTCGGTGTCGGCCATGCCCTCGAAGGCGCTGCGGTCGAGCACGATGTCGCCGCTCACCGTGGTGATGCCGAGGCCCTGCACGCGGCGCAGCAGCAGCCAGGCGCGTTCGAGCACCAGCTTGGGGTCGCCCTGGCCCTTGATGTAGAGGTTGCCGTTGAGCACGCCGCCCTGCACCGTGCCGTCGACGTAGACCGGCGTGCTCCAGCTGTAGGCGGGCCCGAGCGTGTCGAGCGCCGCATAGGTGGTGACCAGCTTCATGATCGAGGCCGGGTTGACCGGCACCTGCGTGCGCCAGGCCAGGCGCGGCGGGCGCTGGCCCTCGGCATCGGCGACGAGCAGGGTGACCGCATCGCGCGGCACCTTGGCGCGCGCGAGCGCGGCCTCGACCTGTGGGGGAAACGGGGCCGGCGCTTGCTGGGCATGGGCGCCTGCCGCGGCGAGCGCGGCCAGCGAAAAGGCGAAGGCGGTGTGGAGGATGGCGGGTGGGAACAGGCGCATCGGTCGATTATCCCGATGCAAAAAATCGCCCATGGCCAGCGCGCGGGCGCCGCTGCAAATCCCCGCCCGGGCGCGGGCGCCGGCGGCCCTCGATAATCGCCCGATGCCCGCCCTGCCCCGCTTCTCGCCCCGCACGCTCGGCATCGGCGCGGCCGTGGTCACCGTGCTGGTCTGGACCGCGTTCATCGTGATCGCCCGCGCGTCGGCAGCGCGCTCGCTCACGCCGTTCGATCTGGCGTTCGCGCGCATCACCGGCGCGAGCCTGGTGCTCGTGCCCTGGGGCGCCTGGCTGGTCGCACGCAGCCGCCGGCAGCAGCAGCCCGGCGCCGCCGCTTCGCTGTTCGGTCTCTCGCCGCTGTCGCTGCGGGTCACGGCGAGCGCCGGCATCCTCGGCGGCGTGGCCTACGCCTCGCTCGCCTACAGCGGCTTCTTCTTCGCGCCCGCGGGCCATGCCGCGGTGCTGATGCCCGGCAGCCTGCCGCTGTGGACCACCTTGCTGGCCGCACTGGTGCTGCGCGACCGGATCACGGCGGCGCGCGCGTTCGGGCTTGCGCTGATCGTGGCCGGCGCCCTCATGGTCGGCGGGCGCAGCCTGCTGCATGCCTTCGACGGCGGCGAGATCTGGAAGGGCGACCTGCTGTTCATGGGGGCGGCCTTCTGCTGGGCCTGCTACGGCGTGGTGGCGCGCCGCCACGGGCTCGACGCGGTGCGCGCGACCATCGCGATCACCGTGTTCGCGCTGCTGACCTACGTGCCGGTCTACACGCTGCTCGTGGCGTCCGGCGCGGTCGTGAGCCACATCGGCGACGCGCCCTGGGGCGAGGTGGCGTTCCAGATGCTGTTCCAGGGCGTGGGATCGGTGGTGATCTCGGGCATCACCTTCACGCGGATGGTCCAGTACTTCGGCCCGGTTCGCACCACCATGATCACCGCGCTCGTGCCCGGCCTGTCGGCCTTCGGCGCGGTCATCTGGCTCGGCGAGCCGCTGTACTGGAACCTCGTGGCCGGGCTGCTGCTCGTGACGGCGGGCATCCTGTTCGGCGTGCACAAGGGCGCGCCCAGCGCGCGCGCGGTGGCATCGGCCGCGGCCGTGCCCGTGCCGGGGCGGTGCGATGCCTAGACTTCTGGCCTTCGACACCAGCACCGAGCACCTGTCGGTGGCGGTGCGCCACGGCGAGCGCCTTTTCACGCACAGCGGTGCGGGCGGCGCGCAGGCCTCGGGCACGCTGATCCCGCTCGTGCTGCAGCTGCTGGCCGAGGCGGGGCTCGAACTCGCCAGCCTCGACGCGATCGCGTTCGGCCGCGGCCCGGGCTCCTTCACCGGCCTGCGCACGGCCTGCTCGGTCGCGCAGGGCCTGGCCTTCGGCAGCGGCGTGCCGCTGCTGCCGGTCGACACGCTGCTGGCCGTGGCCGAGGAGGCGCGCCATGCCTTCGGCGCGCGCCGCGTGGTGGCCACGCTCGACGCGCGCATGGACCAGATCTACGCCGCGCGCTACGACTTCGACGCGGGCGGCGCGCTCGGCGGCGACGCACAAGAACCCGATGGCGCCGCGCCGCTGCTGCTCGCGCCCGAATCGCTCGAGGTGCCCGCGGGCTGGGCGCTCGCCGGCAACGCGTTTGCGGCCTACGGAGCGCGCCTTGCGCCCGCCGCCGCGCGCCACGAGGTGCTGCCGACCGCGGCCGCGATGCTGCGCCTGGCGCCGGCCCTGCTTGCCGCGGGCCGCACGGTCGATGCCGCGCACGCCTGGCCGCTCTATGTTCGCGATAAAGTGGCGCAAACGACCGAGGAGCGCGCGGCCATCAAGGCCGCGGCTGCCACGGCCGCACCCCAGACCTGAGCCATGAGCGCCGTTCTCCAATCCGTCGAAGCCCGCCTCGAACCGCTGATCGTCGAGCGGCTCGAGGCCGTCTGCGCGGTCGAACAGACGGCCTACAGCCATCCCTGGACGCGCGCCAATTTCATCGACTCGATGGCGGTCGGCTACCACTGCCAGTGCCTGCTCGCGCCCACGGCCGTGCCGGGGCTGACCACGCCCGTCACCGGGCTCGGCGAAACCCTGATCGGCTACTTCGTGGCGATGAAGGGCGTGGACGAGGTGCACCTGCTCAACATCACCGTGGCGCCGGCGTTCCAGCGCCAGGGGTGGGCGCCGCTCATGCTCGAGGCGCTCACCGGCTGGTCGCGCGCGCAGGGCGCGCAATGGCTCTGGCTCGAGGTGCGCGAAAGCAACCGGCGCGCGCTCGACATCTACATGCGCCAGGGCTTTCGCAGCGTCGGCGTGCGCAAGGGTTATTACCCCGCGCTGGAGGGCCGGCGCGAGGATGCCGTGGTCATGAGCCTGCGGCTCAACGAGTCCGGTTCTGCATGGGGGGCGCTGCGATGAGCGCGGTGCAGACATTGCAGCTCGACGCGCGCCGCCGCGCGATGCTCGACGAAATGGGCGTCAAGGTCTGGTGGCCTGTGCCTGCGGCCGTCGAGGCGCCGGCGTCCGCGCCCTTGGAAGCGCCTGCCCCGGTCGAAGCGGCCGCGCCGCCCGAAGCGCCCGTTGCGGCACCGCGCGAGCGCGCCGTGGCCGAGGCGCCTGCGCCGGCCACCGCCCGGGCCGCGCCCGCGCCGCGCCC
>CAMLCW010000001.1 GCA_946478645.1 uncultured Variovorax sp. | reverse complement strand
CAACGATCACTGTGCCCTCTCGCGCCGTCATCCAGCCTCCTGCGTGTCGGACTCATAGAAAGTTGTTATTTCCTCGCAGCGACCGGTGCACTACCTTCGCTTCGTGCGTGAACTTTCATTACGTTCCGAATCGTAGCGTATCTGTCCTCGGTTCGTCGATTGACCCTTACAAGCCCGGCTCGGTGCCCATCTCGATGCAATTCCAATTCCCGCCCTCGACAACAGGAGCGCGCCCGTCCGAATCTTCCGATGGTGCTGCGCTCTCCCGCACTGCGAGCGTTTCGTTCGGCCCGTTTCGCCTTTACCCTGCTGCACGACTCGTCGAGAAGAATGGCGCTCCCTTCCCGCTCAGCAGCCGTGCGCTCGACCTTTTGATCGTGCTCGTCGAGAACGCCAGCGAAATCGTCGGCCATCGGGATTTGATCGCGCGCGTATGGCGCAAGCTGGAGGTGGGGCCTGGCAGCCTGCGAACGCACATCGCAACCCTGCGGAAAGCACTGGGCGACGGCGAAGGCGGCGCGCGGTACATCGCGAACATCGCGGGTCAAGGTTATTGCTTCGTAGCGCCGATACTCCGCTCCCATCCAGTCGAACGCACACCCTCGCCCGCTCGTGCCGACGTCCACGACGGTGTCGCCTTCCCGACGCGAGCGCTGCCACCGCTGCTCGCCCGAATGGTCGGGCGCGAGGAGGCGAATCGCGCCATTTCCCGCGAACTCGTTGCGCATCGCTTTGTCACGATCATCGGCCCTGGCGGCATGGGCAAGACGACCGTCGCGGTGGCCGTTTCGCACGCAATGCGCGACGCATTCGCCGGCGCCGTGTGCTTCGTAGACCTGAGTGCGCTGTCGAACCCAGCGCACGTCGCCTCTACGGTCGCATCGACGCTCGGACTCACGATCCAGGCCGAGGACGCGCTGCCGGAACTTCTGGAATCACTGCGGCGCTCGCGCATGCTCATTGTTCTCGACAACTGCGAGCACGTGATAGACGCAGCGGCAGTGCTGTCCGACGGGATCTTCCGGCTAGCGCCTGAGGTGCATATCCTTGCGACCAGCCGCGAGGCCTTGCGGGTAGGCGGCGAGCGCACTTACCTCCTACCCCCGCTCGAGTATCCTCCGCCTGACATCCGCCTCAATGCTGCCGCGGCCCAGGCTTTTCCAGCCGTCAAGCTCTTCGTCGAGTGCGCAGCAGCAACCGGGGCTCGATTCGAACTGAGTGACGCGGACGCCCCCATCGTGGCGAGCATTTGTGGCCGGCTCGACGGCATCGCGCTTGCCATCGAATTCGCGGCAGGTCGCGTCGGCGCCTACGGCATCTACGGTATCGATGCCCTGCTCAACAATCGGTTCGGTTTGGAGTGGCCCGGACGGCGAACCGCGCCGCAGCGCCACCAGACGCTTCATGCCACGCTCGATTGGAGCCATGCCCTTCTTTCCAAGAGCGAGCGAGAAGTGCTGCGGCGATTGTCCATTTTTGTCGGCACGTTCACGCTGGATGCCGCGCAAGCGGTCGCGTGCGCAGGCAACGCCGACAACGATCGAGTTGTCATCAATGTCGGCGAACTTGTAGCGAAATCGGTAGTGTCGGCTTCGATGGGCTCCGATCGCAGACTGCGCTACCGACTCATGGAGACCACCCGAGCCTATGCATTTGAGAAGCTTCGCGAGAGCGATGAGCTGAACGCTACAGCGGAGCGTCATGCTGCGTATTTCACACGGCTCTTCGACGCCACAGCCGGGGCCGGCATCGACCCACACCGCAACGATCATGCCCTCGAGCTCGCCGAGCACCTGGGCAACGTACGTACGGCGTTGGACTGGTGCTTCGGCGGACAGACGGACACCCCGCGTCACACATCAGCGGGTGTCGACCTTGCAGCGGCAGCAGTGCCGGTCCTGATGCAGCTCCTTCTGTTCACTGAAGCCCTCCGGTGGAGCACCGCGGCCCTGTCGGTGCTCCAGGATTCGGATCATTTGACCGCCAAGGAGATGGTCCTGCAGGAGGCGCTCGCGATCGCGTCGATGTGGACGCGCTCCAATGGAAGTGACCTGGGCCGAGCTATCACCCGCGGCCTTGAGATCGCAAACCATCTCGGAGACGCCGCACCCAAGCTGCGCTGGATGGTAGGAATGCACATCTATCTGCTGCGCATGGGAGATTTCGCTGGCACCCGGAACGTCGCGGAGGCGCTGGATGGGCTCGCTCGCACCTCGGAAGACGCTACGTACAAGGTCATGTCGGACTGGTTGCGTGGGTCATCGGCGCACTTCATGGGCGATCAACAGGCGGCTCGACAGCACTTTCAGGAAGGTTTCTGGCGAACGGGCCCACGCGAGCTGCAGCTCTTCGGGCTCGACTATCGCGTGCGGGCGCTGGTGACTTTCTCGCGCGTACTATGGCTCAGCGGATCCCCAGACCGGGCGATGGATGTTGCACGAGAGGCGATCGGCGAAGCCGAAACTTTCGGGCGACCACTTGACGTGTGCTTCTCTCTTCTCTACACCACTTCGGTGTTCCTCTGGTGCGGTGATTGGACAACGGCGCAGCGTTCGTTTGCCCAGTTGAAGCAGCACACCAACTGGCCTTCGCTGTCCTCGTTCCATTCGACTGGCCAGGCGCTGGAAGGCGAACTTCTATTGAACATCGGGGAGGCGGAGCGTGGCATCGAGATGCTGCGAACTGCCTTGCAGAGCATGCGCGAGCAGCGACAACTTCTCTTCTTCATGCGGGCCGCCGGGGCACTTGCAGGCGGCCTCATAGGCCGGGGAAAAGCCGGCCACGCCCTTGCTGTCGTCAACGACGCCATCGCCGAAACCGAAGGCGGCCCCGAAGGCACAGAACTCGCGGAATTGCTGCGGTTGCGGGCCGAAGCCTTGATGCGGCTGCCTGACGGCGATGCGGCGAACGTGGAAGAAGCACTGCGACGCTCGCTCGACTGCGCCCGCCGCCAGCGAGCGCAGAGCCTGGAGCTGCGGGCAGCCATGACGCTCGCGCGTCTTCGCGCGATTCAAGGCGATCGCGACGATGCCTATCGCGTTCTGGACTCTGCGCATCGCTCGTTCACCGAAGGCTTCAAGACCCCGGATCTCCAGGCCGCCGCATGCTTGCTCAAGGCGTTGGACCAGGCGCCGGACGGAGCCCAAGGCCACCAGATTCGATGCGTCAAAAAGGCAACCACGCTTCCAGCGCCCCCCGAAGTTTCCGCGCGCAACAAGTTCAACCGTGCTGTGAGCTTCGTTGAAGCGGCAATGCATCAGCGTGGGAAATCTTCTTGCGGGATCCCTCCGGCCTGAAGCCGATGGCTTGCAAGGCTTCAAGAGGCCTCATCGGCGTTTTTCTGGCGCCGACCAGTTAAACGCTGTTGCGCACAGGTCAACAACGTGATGACGCTTGGGCTCCAGCAGGGGACGAAGCACTGAGGCAAGATGCAGTCTCACTAGCTGAACGTATGCCCAGTTCCTCTCACGCATCCGGGCGTCGCGAAAAGACCGCGGGCCGGCCTCGCAGCGACGATGCCACGCGAGCGGTACGCGCCGCGGCGCTGCAACTGGCCTATGAAGGAGGAGCCTCGTTCGCCACAGTCGATCGCATTGCCGCCCGAAGCGGTGTGGCGAAGACCTCCATCTATCGTCGATGGCCCAATGCAGCCAGCATCGTGATGGACGCCTTTCTGGCCGAGCTCGGCCCGAAGATCCGCTTCCGTCAAAAGTCCAGTCTGCAAGAGATATTCATCGATTCGGCCCGGCAGCTGGTTCTGGCGCTCAAGGGGCCGGAGGGCGAGTTGCTGCGCCATCTCCTCGGTGCGGCACAGTCAGACCCGAAGCTGCAAAAGGCCTTCCAGGAAAACTGGGTCGCGCCTCGGCGGGCGCAAGCGATGGCCGTCATCGAGCAGGCGCAGGCCGATGGAACCCTCTCCGCAAAGATCGACCCCGATGCGTTGCTGGACGTTATATACGGCGCGATTTACTTTCGCCTGATGATTCCCTATAAGGAACTTTCGACGGCGTACGTAGAGAAGATGGTGCGCCAGGTGTTCGAAGGCTTGGCAGGCGATCACCGGACATGACGTGCTGAATGGCCCCGCTGACGTAAAAAGGCCCGCCTCCGAAAAAGCGAGCCTTTGTTGACATCTCCCCGAGAGTTCGGCTTCAGAACGGAATGTCGTCGTCCATGTCGTCGAAGCCCGACGAAGACTTGGCCGGCGCCTGCCGTGGCGCGGGTGCCGGCGCGCGCGGCGCGGCAGCCGGCGCGCGCGGTGCGTAGCCACCGCCGCCACCACCACCGCCGCCTTGCGAGTAGCCGCCGCCGCCCTGCTGCGAATAGCCGTCGTCGTCGCCGCCGCCTGCCGACGGGCCGCCCTGGCCCTGGCGGCTGCCGAGCATCTGCATCTGGTCGGCGCGGATCTCGGTGGTGTATTTCTCGATGCCGTCCTTGTCGGTCCACTTGCGCGTGCGCAGGCTGCCTTCGATGTAGACCTGCGAGCCCTTGCGCAGGTACTGGCCGGCGATCTCGGCGAGGCGGCCGTTGAAGACGATGCGGTGCCATTCGGTGGCTTCGCGCATCTCGCCGCTCTGCTTGTCCTTCCAGCGATCGGTGGTCGCCACGGTGACGTTCGCGACCTGGTCGCCGCTCGGGAAGGTACGCATTTCGGGATCGCGACCCAGATTGCCGACGACGATGACTTTGTTGACCGATGCCATATGCACTGCCCCTGATGAGTGAATGAAGGAGAAGGAAAAAAGGAACCCCGGATTGTGCCCGATGCCTGCCCCGGGCGAAGCCGCGTCCGGTGCGATGCCAGAATGCATTCGCATGAACCGCGAACCGGACTTCTTCGAGCACCTGCGCGCCGAACTGTCGAGCGGCCGGGTCTGGCTCGACCGGGCCATCGTGCTGGGCTACGCCATCGCGGCAGGCCTCTTCGTGGTGGGCTTCACGATCGCGAGCGACTGGATCTTCGCGCGCTTCCACCACTTCTACACCGAATGGCCGTGGGCCGTGCTGCTGACGACACCGCTGATCACCGTCGCCATCGTATGGTGCACGCTGCGTTTCTTCCCCGGCGCGGGCGGGTCGGGCATTCCGCAGATCAAGGCGGCGCTGCATCCGGCGCTGCCGGGCGAACGGCGCTTTCTCTTCGCGTCGCTGCGGCTCACGGTCGCCAAGATCGGGCTCGGCGCGGCGGGTTTCGCGGCCGGCCTGTCGATCGGGCGCGAAGGGCCGTCGGTGCAGGTGGCGGCCGGCGTGATGCAGCACGCACGGCGCTGGCTCTCGCCGGGCACCACCATCGACGGCCGCGCGTTGCTCGTGGCGGGCGGCGCTGCGGGCATTGCCGCCGCCTTCAACGCGCCGCTGGCGGGCGTGGTGTTCGCAATCGAAGAGCTGTCGGGGCGCCTCGAGGCGCGCTCCAGCGGCCTGATCATCACCGCCATCGTGCTGGCGGGCCTGGTGGCGGTGTCGGTGTTCGGCAACGTCAGCTATTTCGGCGTGATCCATGTCCCGCGCCTCGGCTGGGACGCGCTCGGGCCCGGCCTGGTGGTCGCGCTGCTCAGCGGCGTGGCCGGCGGGCTGTTCGCGCGGCTCCTGATCGCGTCGCTCACCAGCACGGCCGGGCGCATCCAGCAATGGCGCGCGCGCCATCCGCTGCGCTTCGCGGCCGCGGGCGGCCTGGCGATCGCCGTCATCGGCCTGGCCACGGGCGGCGTGACCTTCGGCGCCGGCTCCGAGTCGGTCAAGCAGATGCTGCAAGGCCACGACGAACTCACGCCGCTCTATACCGCGCTCAAGTTCATCGCCACCTGGCTCACCGCCTGGTGCGGCGTGCCGGGCGGCATCTTCGCGCCATCGCTGTCGATCGGCGCGGGCATCGGCGACGCAGTGGCCGCCTTCGCGAGCAGCGACCTCGGGCCGGCGCTCATCGCGATGGGCATGGCCGGCTTCCTGGCGGCCGTCACCCAGGCGCCGCTCACCGCCTTCATCATCGTCATGGAGATGGTCGACGGCCATGCGATGGTGCTGAGCCTCATGGCCGCCGCAATGCTCGCGAGCCTGGTCTCGCGCATGATCAGCCGGCCGCTGTACGACACGCTGGCCGAGCACATGGTGGGCCGGGCCATCGGCAGCACCGAACCGGTGCATCCGGTGCCCGAAGCCCCCACGCCGGAGCCGCCGCGGCAACCCGCCCGCTCGCCATGAAATCGACGGCGGTCTATCATGTCCGGTTGCCCTCGGACGATCGCCCCCTTGAACCAACGAGCCACTGACACAGAAGAAGCAGAGCGCGACGCCTACCTCGGCGCGGTGCTCGCGCAGCAGCGCATCAGCATCCGCGGTGCGCGCACCCACAACCTGAAGAACGTCGACCTCGACATCCCGCGCAACAAGCTGGTGGTGATCACCGGCCTGTCGGGCTCGGGCAAGTCGAGTCTGGCCTTCGACACGCTCTATGCCGAAGGGCAGCGGCGCTATGTCGAGAGCTTGTCGGCCTATGCGCGGCAGTTCCTGCAGCTCATGGACAAGCCCGACGTCGACGTGATCGAGGGCCTGTCGCCCGCGATCAGCATCGAGCAGAAGGCCACGAGCCACAACCCGCGCTCCACCGTGGGCACGGTGACCGAGATCCACGACTACCTGCGGCTGCTGTACGCACGCGCCGGCACGCCCTTCTGCCCCGAGCACCACCTGGCGCTGCAGGCGCAGACCGTCTCGCAGATGGTCGACGCCACGCTCGCGATCCCGAACGAGCCCCGGCTGATGATCCTCGCGCCCGTGGCGCGCGAGAAGAAGGGCGAGTTCCTCGAACTCTTCGCCGAGATGCAGGCCGCCGGCTACGTGCGCTTTCGCGTCGACGGGCAGACCTACGAATACAACGACCTGCCCAAGCTCAAGAAGACCGAGAAGCACGACATCGACGTGGTCATCGACCGGCTGCGCGCGCGCCCTGACATGCAGCAGCGCCTGGCCGAGAGCTTCGAGGCCGCGCTGCGCCTGGCCGAAGGCCGCGCGATCGCGCTCGAACTGGGCACAAGACCGGAAGGCAGCGCCGACGGCGCTGCGGGCGCGCCCGACCGCGAGCACCTGTTCAACGCCAAGTTCTCCTGCCCGGTCTGCCACTACTCGCTGTCCGAACTCGAGCCGCGCCTCTTCTCGTTCAACTCGCCCGTGGGCGCCTGCCCGAGCTGCGACGGCCTCGGCCATCGCGAGGTGTTCGACCCGGCGCGCGTGGTCGCCTTTCCGTCGCTTTCGCTCGCGAGCGGCGCGATCAAGGGCTGGGACCGCCGCAACGGCTACTACTTCAGCATGATCGAGAGCGTCGCGAAGCACTTCAAGTTCGATGCCGACGCGCCCTGGGAATCGCTGCCGGCCTCGGTGCAGCAGGTGCTGCTGTACGGCTCGGGCAGCGAGGAGATCAAGTTCAACTACACCATGGAATCGGGCAACTTCGCGGGCAAGAAGCTCACGAAGAAGCATCCCTTCGAAGGGATCATCCCGAACATGACGCGGCGCTACCGCGAGACCGATTCGGCCATGGTGCGCGAAGACCTCGCGCGCTTCCGCAACCTGCAGCCCTGCCCCGACTGCGGCGGCTCGCGCCTGCGCCCCGAGGCGCGCAACGTGTTCCTGGTCGACGAAGCCCGCAAGCCCGCCGACGGCGGCGAAGCACCCCGCATGGCGATCTACGAGCTGAGCCGCCTCACGCTGCGCGATTCCCTTGCCTGGTTCCAGAAGCTGCAGCTTCGCGGCGCGAAGGCCGAGATCGCCGACAAGGTGGTGCGCGAGATCGGCCTGCGCCTCAAGTTCCTCAACGACGTGGGCCTCAACTACCTGAGCCTCGACCGCAGCGCCGAGACGCTCTCGGGCGGCGAGGCGCAGCGCATCCGGCTCGCGTCGCAGATCGGCTCGGGCCTGACGGGCGTGATGTACGTGCTCGACGAACCCAGCATCGGCCTGCACCAGCGCGACAACGACCGCCTGATCGGCACGCTGAAGCACCTGCGCGACATCGGCAACAGCGTGATCGTGGTCGAGCACGACGAGGACATGATCCAGGCCGCCGACCACGTGATCGACATGGGCCCCGGCGCCGGCGTGCACGGCGGGCGCGTGATGGCCGAGGGCACCTGCGCCGAGGTGGCGGCCAACCCCGGCTCGCTGACCGGCCAGTACCTCTCGGGCACGAAGAAGATCGAGGTGCCGAAGCACCGCACCGCCTGGCTGCCGGTGGTGAAGCAGCCGGCCTTCAACGAGGGCAGAAAAGCCTCGCGCTTCCCGCCCAGCCCCGCGGCCGAACGCCGTGCGGCGCGCGAGGCCGCGCACCTCGCCACGCAAAGTGCGCTGCAGGAGATCCGCGTCGTCGGCGCCACCGGCAACAACCTGCGCAACGTGAGCGTCGCCTTCCCGGTGGGCCTCCTGACCTGCGTGACCGGCGTCTCCGGCTCGGGCAAGTCCACGCTCGTGAACGACACGCTCTATGCCGCCGTGGCGCGCACGCTCTATCGCGCGCACGAGGAGCCCGCGCCGCACGAGGCGGTCGAGGGCATCGAGTACTTCGACAAGGTCATCAACGTCGACCAGTCGCCGATCGGCCGCACGCCGCGCAGCAACCCGGCCACCTACACCGGCCTGTTCACGCCGATCCGCGAACTGATGGCCGAGACCAACACCGCGCGCGAACGCGGCTACGGCCCGGGCCGCTTCAGCTTCAACGTGGCGGGCGGGCGCTGCGAGGCCTGCCAGGGCGACGGCGTGGTCAAGGTCGAGATGCACTTCCTGCCCGACGTCTACGTGCCCTGCGAGGTCTGCCACGGCCAGCGCTACAACCGCGAGACGCTCGAGGTCCAGTACAAGGGCAAGAACATCGCGCAGATCCTCGAGATGACGGTCGAGGCCGCGCACGAGTTCCTGAAGGCCGTGCCGACCATCGAGCGCAAGCTGCGCACCCTGCTCGACGTCGGCCTCTCCTACATCAAGCTCGGCCAGTCGGCCACCACGCTGTCGGGCGGCGAGGCGCAGCGCGTGAAGCTCGCGCTCGAGCTCAGCAAGCGCGACACCGGCCGCACGCTCTACATCCTGGACGAGCCGACCACCGGCCTTCACTTCGCCGACATCGAGCTGCTGCTCAAGGTGCTGCACCAGCTGCGCGACGCGGGCAACACCATCGTCGTCATCGAGCACAACCTCGACGTCATCAAGACCGCCGACTGGCTGATCGACATGGGCCCCGAAGGCGGCGCGGGCGGCGGCACGGTGGTGGGCGAAGGCACGCCGGAGGACATCGCGGCGAACGAGGCGAGCCATACGGGGCGGTACCTGAAGCGGCTGCTGCAGCCCGACTGAGCGAGCAGTGGCTCGCGCTCTGCTCAGGCGGGCGGGAGCAGGTCTCGTTGGCCGTTGTCGAACCAGGCCGGATCGAACCCCTCAGCAAGCAAGATCGGCTGAACAGCACACACGCCCGCTTTGTTCAAACGGCGCAGGTACTTCACGAGCGTCTGCGCGTCTTCCGTCAGGATGTGGGTCAAGGATTCGCAAATCGATTGGGCAATCAGTTTGAGATCGTCCTTCACGGCGCTGCGATCATCGGCCGCATCGCGCCGGAGGCTGCGCATCAGCAGTCCCGCTGTCATCGCATGGTCGATGTTGAAAGGCAGCACTTCGAAATTGCGCAAAGGCAGGTCAGTCACTGCTTGCTTGACCTGGAATTCCGAGGCCGCCACCGCAGACAGATAAAGCGGCACGCCACGATGCAAGGCTTCTCGCAGGTAGCTCACCGCCGTTTGATGATGCACACGCCCGGGATCGGCAAGCGAGATCAGGTAGCTCGTATCGAGCAGGATCGCACTCACCCCTTGCTTCCCCGCAGCTCGTCGATCCAGGTGCCTGCATCCGGAACATCCCGCCACGCCTTCGCACCGCGCTCGGTCAGGCGTCCCAGCTCCTTCTCGTCGAGCCGGGTTTCATGCTCGACAAACTCGAGCAATCGCGCGCTGCGGTACTCGCGTGTGACGACGTTGTACTCGGCAACGATCCGGATCATTGCCGGCTTGTACAGGCGATTGACCTTTTCGTCGCGCAACACCTCGCGCGCCGCGTCGACCAGCAATGTCTTTCCATCGGGCAGGCGAATGTGCGCGTTCGGCTTGTTGTGCCCCCCCATGTCCTCCACTTCGCCCCGAACATATCGCTCGACGCGAACCCACTGGTCGGCATCGTCGGCCCTGAAATCAGAGTCGGCACTGACGATGATGGCCGTGCGCAGGAAATCGGCAGCGATGCTCACGCGCGAGCCTCGGCTGCCACGCGCGCTCTTCTGCCACCGCTCGACGACCGCACGTCGCTTCGCGGAAATTCCATCCATCAGCTGATCGCTCGCAAGCCGCTGCAAGTCGTTCATCAGCACAGGGTTCGCCGTGGGCGCCGTGCGGATGCCGAGCGATCCTCGGACAACGGAGATTTCCAGCGCGGTGGTATCCACATCGTTGCCGTCTCCGCGCAGGAACTCGTCGACATCCTTGGCGAAGCTGCGAAGCACGGACAGCGGCACCCTGTCCGGCGAGATCTCATACCCCGCCGATTCGTCATGAAGAGTGATCAATAGCGCCTGCGCTTCCATTGAATCATTCTAGGACGCCCAGTGCTTTTTCTGCAGCGGCAGTTCGCACCGCGTTCGCCGCCCGCCTGCACGATCGCGCGCGCCGCGCCACAATCGCGGCCCATGCCCTCTTTCACCCCGCGCCAGTTCGCCCTGCTCGTCCTCCTGACCCTCGCATGGGGCCTCAACTGGCCGGTGATGAAGCTCGGCGTGGCCGACCATCCGCCGCTGGCCTTCCGGGCCATCTCGATCTGGCTCGGGCTTCCGGTGCTGGCACTGGCGCTGGTCTGGATGAAGGTGCCGTTCCGCGTGCCGCGCAGCGCCTGGCCCGAACTGCTGTGGCTGGCCGCGACCAACATGTTCGTCTGGCATGCCTGCATCATCCTCGCGGTGAAGGCGCTGTCGGGCGGGCGCGCGGCGATCCTGGGCTACACGATGCCGGTGTTCTCGGCCGTGATCGGCGCGCTGCTGTTTTCAGCTGTGCTCACGCGGCGCGCCTGGATCGGCGTGGGCGCCTGCGCGATCGGCGTGGGCCTCTTGCTGTGGCACGAGCTCACCGGCCTGGCGGGCCGTCCCGGCTACGTGGCGCTCGCGCTGGTGGCGGCCGCGACCTGGGCGCTCGGCACGCAGCTGCTGCGCCACACGCGCATCGGCCTGCCCACGCTCACGCTGTCGTTCTGGATGACGGCGCTCACCGCGGTGGTGATGACGGTGCTCTCGCTGCTGTTCGAACCCGCACCGCTGCGCTGGCCGACGCCGGTGACCTGGGCCTCGATCGGCTACAACGCGGTGCTGATCTTCGGCTTCGCGCACGCCGCCTGGTTCTACCTGGCGCGCGGCCTGCCGCCGGTGGCCTCGACGCTGAGCGTGATGTTCATTCCGGTGCTCGGCGTCTTCAGCGGTGCGCTGTGGCTCGGCGAGGCCGTGCACTGGCAGGACTGGGTGGCCGTCGCGCTGATGATGGTGGCGATCGCGTCGGTGCTGTGGCCAGCGCGCGCTTCGAAGGCTTGAGAATACGGACAGCCGAACGCAGAAGGAAGACAAAAGCGACGCAGAAGTCGCAGAAGGAATCCATGAAGAGTTTCTTGTCTTCTTCTGCGACTTCTGCGTAACCTTTGCGCCTTCTGCGTCCGGAAGTCCGCTCCCGCTCCCGCCCCCGCTCCCCCTTCAGGCCATCGCCTCGTCCGCCGCCTGCCGGCCGCGGTAGTGCCCCGGCGCCTGCCCGGTCCACTTGCGGAAGGCCTTGCGGAAGTTGGACGCCTCCGAGAAACCCACGCGCTGCCCCACCTCCTCGACCGACAGGGTGGTCTGGGTCAGGAACTCGATGGCGAGCGACGCGCGCACCTCGTCGACGATGTCGTGGTAGCGGCGGCCCGTTTCGGTCAGCCGGCGCTGCAGCGTGCGCGGCGAGAGCCCGAGCCGAACGGCCATTTCGTCGAGCGCCGGGAAGTCGCCGCAGCTGTTGAAGCACGCGGTGCGGATGCTGCGTTCCAGGTCGGATTCCTCGGGCAGGCTGCGTGACAGGCGCTCGCACATCTGCACGCAGAGCTCGGCCGTGATCGGGTTGGCGTTGGGGCACGCGGCGCCGAGCACCGCGGCATCGAAGTGCCACTCCATCGTGCCGGCACCAAAGCGCACCGGGCAGCCGAACAGCCGCTCGTAGGCCTGCGCATGCGCCGGCCGCGCATACGGCAGCATCAGGAGGCGCGACGGCAGCGGCGCCTCGAGCACGCAGGTGCAGAGCTTGTGCACCGAGGCGAACCAGTACTCGGTGACCATCGGCAGCAGGTCGCCCAGGTCGACCACGTCGTGGCCCTCGAAGATGGCGATGTCGCCCTCGACGCGGAAGCGCTTCTCGAGCACCGGCCCGGCCAGCTTGATGTGGCTCACGCCCAGCGCCACCGCCGCGCCGAAGGTCGGGCTGCTGGCCAGCGCGTAGCCATAGACGCCGAAGTCGCTGAGCCGCTGGCGCGCGCCCGCGCGCAGGCCGAGGTCGGGCTCGGGCGAGAGGCGGCGCGCGTTGCGGAAGATGGTGATCTTCTGCAGCTGCGACATCAGCGCCTGCGGATCGGTGAGCTGGCGCGCGGTGAGGCCCGTGCCCTGCAGCAGGGCCTCGGGCGCCACGCCGTGATCGGCCATCTCGGCCACCAGCGCGCCCAGGCCCAGCATGCTGTGCGCGGCGGCCTGCCAGTCCTGGCCATGGCCGTGGGCAGATTCGGAAGCCGTCAGATCCATCGGGTTTTCACTAGTTTTGAGCGGTTGGCGCATTTTCACCTCCCGCTGGCGCACATCAACCTCGTGAAAGCGCGGGTGGCGCACGCACACTGCGCCACCATGAACGACCGCTCCCTCCCCGCACATTCCGGCGACGCCGTTTCCCGCCTGCACGCCCTGTTCGCGGCCCAGGGCGCGGCCTACGCGCGCGCCCCTTACCCCGGCGCGCGCGAACGCCAGGCGGCGCTGCGGCGCCTGCGGCAGCAGCTGCACCGCTACCAGGACCTGCTGGCCGAGTCGATGAGCAGCGACTTCGGCTTCCGCTCGCCGGCCGAATCGAAGATGCTCGACGTGCTCGGCGCCACGCTCGAGATCAACCATGCGCTGTCGCACCTGGCGCGCTGGATGCGCCCGCGCCGGCGCCGGCCGGAGCTGCTGTTCCTGAGCAACAGCCTGAAGGTCACGTACCAGCCCAAGGGCGTGGTCGGCGTGATCGTGCCGTGGAATTTTCCGGTCTACCTGGCGCTCGGCCCGCTCGCCGCGGCGCTGGCGGCGGGCAACCGCGTGATGATCAAGATGCCGGAGGTCACGCCCGCCACCAATGCGGTGCTGCGCCGCATGCTGGCCGAAGCCTTTGCCGAGGACGAGGTGGCGCTGGTGGGCGAGGAGCTCGAAGACCCCAACGCCTTCACCTCGCTGCCGTTCAACCACATCGTCTTCACCGGCTCGCCGGCCGTGGGCCGCGTGGTGATGCGCACCGCGGCCGACAACCTCACGCCGGTGACGCTCGAGCTCGGCGGCAAGTCGCCGGCGCTGGTGGCACGCGGCTTTCCGCTGGCCGAGGCGGCACGCCGCGTGGCGCACGGCAAGGGCACCAACGCCGGCCAGATCTGCGTGTCGCCCGACTACGCGCTGGTGCCGCGCGAAGGCGTGGGCGAATTCGTCGCGCAGGTGAAAGCCAGCTTCGCGGCGATGTTCGGCGCCAGCCTCGCGGGCTCGCACGACTACACCGCGATCGTCAACGACCGCCAGGCCGCGCGCATCCAGGCGCTGCTCGACGACGCACGCGCCAAGGGCGCGCAGGTCGAGGTCTGCGCGCAGCCCGGCGCGGGCCGCCGCATGCCGCTGCACATCGTCACCGGCCTCACGCCGGACATGCGCCTGATGCACGAAGAGATCTTCGGGCCCATCCTGCCGGTGCTGCCGTACGACGCGCTCGACGACGCCGTGGCGCACATCAACGCCGGCCCGCGTCCGCTCGCGCTGTACTGCTTCAGCCGCAATGCCGCCGAGCGCGAACGCGTGCTGCAGCGCACGCATTCGGGCGGGGTCACGGTCAACGACTGGGGCTGGCACACGATCAACCACGACGCGCCGTTCGGCGGCATCGGCAACTCGGGCATGGGCACCTACCACGGCGAGGAAGGCTTTCGCGAGCTCTCGCATGCCAAGACCGTGTTCAAGCGGCACCGCCTCTATCCGATCGGCCTGTTCTACCCGCCCTACGGCAACTGGGTGCAGCGCCTCGCGCTGAAGTACTTCCTGGGCCACGCCGACCCCGCACTGGCGCGCGTTCCGCCACCGCCACAACGACAAGCGGCCCGGCCGCTGAAGGAGACCACACCATGAACAACCCCGAAGCGTTCGACTACGTCGTCGTCGGCGCCGGTTCCGCCGGCTGCGTGCTCGCCTCGCGCCTGAGCGAACATCCCGGGCTCAGCGTCTGCCTGCTGGAAGCCGGCGGCCCGGACAGCAGCGTGCTGATCCACGCGCCGGCGGGCGTGGTGGCGATGATGCCCACCAAGATCAACAACTGGGGCTTCGAGACGGTGCCGCAGGCCGGCCTCAACGGCCGCCGCGGCTACCAGCCGCGCGGCAAGACGCTGGGCGGCTCGAGCTCGATCAACGCCATGCTGTACGTGCGCGGCAACGCCTGGGACTACGACCACTGGGCTTCGCTCGGCAACCCGGGCTGGTCGTACGAAGAGGTGCTGCCGTACTTCAAGCGCTCGGAGCACAACGAAACCTTCGGCGGCGATGCGCGCCACCACGGCACCGGCGGTCCGCTCAACGTGACCTATGCGCATCACGAGAGCCCGCTCAACCGGCTCTTCGTCGACGCCGCGGCCACGCAGGGCATCGCGGCCACGCCCGACTACAACGGCGCCCGGCAGGAAGGCGCCTTCATCTACCAGGTGACGCAGAAGAACGGCGAGCGCTGCAGCGCGGCCAAGGCCTATCTCACGCCGCACCTGGCGCGGCCGAACCTGACGGTGCGCACGCATGCGGTGTCGGCGCGCATCGTCATGGAAGAAGGCCGCGCCACCGGCGTGGCCTACCACCAGGGCGGCGAACTGAAGCAGGTGCGCGCCCGCCGCGAGGTGATCGTGGCCTCGGGCGCCTTCGGCTCGCCGCAGCTGCTGATGCTGTCGGGCATCGGGCCGGGCGAACAACTGCAGCAGATGGGCATTCCGGTGGTGCGGCACCTGCCCGGCGTCGGCCAGAACCTGCAGGACCACATCGACTACGTGCAGAGCTGGCGCGTGGCCAGCAACACCGCCAGCTTCGGTGTCTCGGCGCGCGGCGGCGCCAGCTTCGCCTCGGCCATCCTCGAATGGAAGAAGAAGCGCACCGGCATGGTCACCAGCCCCTTCGCGGGCGCGGGCGCGTTCATCCGCTCGAGCCCTGAGGTGAAGGTGCCCGACCTGCAGCTGGTGTTCGTGATCGCCATCGTCGACGACCACGCACGCAAGCTTCACCTGGGCCACGGCATCTCGTGCCATGTGGACGTGCTGCGCCCGCACAGCCGCGGCAAGGTGCGCCTGCGCAGCACCGATCCGCGCGACACGCCGCTCATCGATCCACGCTTTTTCAGCGACGAGCGCGACCTCGACCTGCTCGTCAGGGGCGCGCAGATCCAGCAGCGCATCATCGAGTCGCACCCGTTCGATGGCGTGCGCGGCAAGCAGCTCTACCCCACGCGCGCCGACGATCCGGCCGGGCTGGCGCGCGACATCCGCAACCGTGCCGACACGCAGTACCACCCCGTGGGCACCTGCCGGATGGGCACCGACGACATGGCCGTGGTCGACGCCCGGCTGCGCGTGCACGGCGTGCGTGGCCTGCGCGTGGTCGATGCCTCGGTGATGCCGACCGTGATCGGCGGCAACACCAATGCGCCGACCATCATGATCGGCGAGAAGGCGGTCGACATGATCCTCGAGGATGCACGCATGGCCGACCGGGCCATCGGGCGTACCATGCCGGCGCCCGAAGCCACGGCCACGCCCATGGCCCAACCCATGCCAGCCCTCGCCTGACCCGTTGCACGCACCGCATTTTTTCCGTTCCGCTACAGAGCCATCCATGTCCATCAAGCCCCTCGCCCTCGCCGCAGCCCTCGCCTGCGGTGCGTTGTCCGCGCAAGCACATGACCCCAAGCCGGCCACCGCCACCACCGCCCAGGCCAACCGGCAGTTCGGTGCGGCGCTGGCGCTTTCCGATCCGCAGGATTTCGAGGACGCCGCGCGCGGCCTCGTGGCACGCCTGCCCGACGCGCTGGTCAAGGACGCCCAGGGCAACACCGTCTGGGACGGCACGCAGTTCGGCTTCATCCAGGGCGAGGCGCCGGCCTCGGTCAACCCGAGCCTCTGGCGCCAGGAGAAGCTCAACAACGAGGCCGGCCTGTTCAAGGTGACGGACGGCATCTGGCAGGTCCGCGGCTACGACCTCGCCAACATGACGCTGGTCGCCGGCAAGACCGGCTGGATCGTCATCGATCCGCTGCTCACGGCCGAGATGGCGCGCGCCACGCTCGCGTTCGCGATGGAAAAGCTCGGCCACAAGCCGGTGGTCGCGGTCATCTACACCCACAGCCACGTCGACCACTTCGGCGGCGTGCGCGGCGTGGTCGACGAGGCCGACGTGAAGGCCGGCAAGGTGCCGGTCATCGCGCCCGAGGGCTTCATGGACCATGCGGTGGCCGAGAACGTGCTGGCCGGCAATGCCATGACCCGCCGCGCCCAGTACCAGTTCGGCACGCCGCTGCCCTCCAACGAGCGCGGCGGCGTCGGCAGCGGACTCGGCAAGGGTTTGAGCATCGGCAGCATGGGCCTGATCGCGCCCACCGACTACGTGAAGAAGACCGGCGAGGAACGCGTGGTCGACGGCCGGCGCATCGTGTTCCAGATGGCCAACGGCTCGGAGGCGCCTTCCGAGTTCGCCTTCTACCTTCCCGAGCTGAAGGCGCTGTGCCTGTCGGAAGTGGTGACCGCCAACATGCACAACATCTACACCGTGCGCGGCGCGAAGGCGCGCGACGCGCTCGGCTGGAGCAAGTACATCAACGAGATGATCGACTTCGCGCCCGAGGCGAGCGTCGCATTCCGCAGCCACCACTGGCCCGTGTGGGGGCCGGAGCGCATCCGCAAGCACCTGGCGAACCAGCGCGACATCTACCGCTACATGCACGACGCCGCGCTGAACCTGGCGAACAAGGGCGCCAAGATGAACGACCTCGGCAACGTCGGCTACATACCGCAGGGGCTGCGCAACGACTTCTCCACGCGCGGCTACTACGGCACGCTGAGCCACAACCTGCGCGGCGTCTACAACTACTACCTCGGCTACTACGACAGCAACCCCGCCACGCTCGACCCGCTGCCGCCGGCCGAGAACGCCAGGCGCTATGTCGCGGCCATCGGTGGCGTGGAGGCCGTGATGGCCAAGGCCCGCAGCGCCTACGAGGCGGGCGACTACCGCTGGGCCGCCGAACTCAACAACAACGCGGTGATGGCCGAGCCCGGCAACGAGCGCGCGCGGCTGCTGCAGGCCGACATCCTCGAGCAACTCGGCTACCAGGCCGAGTCGGGCGTGTGGCGCAACGCCTACCTCGTGGGCGCGCAGGAGCTGCGCAACGGCATCCGCCAGGTTCGCCTGTCGAGCCAGGGGCCGGACATGGTGCGCGGCATGACGCCCGAGCTGATCTTCGACTTCCTCGCGGTGCGCCTGAACCACCGCAAGGTCGACGGCATGAACCTCGGCGTGCAGGTGAACTTCACCGACAGCCGCGAAACCTACGCGCTCGAGCTTTCGAACGCGGTGCTCAACAACACCAAGGGCCGCAAGCTCGCGGCGCCGCAGGCCACCTTGTCGCTTTCGCAGCCGGCCTTCTTCAAGATGCTGCTGGCCAAGGTGCCGCTGCCCAAGCTGGTCGAAAGCGGCGAAGCGCGGCTCGAAGGCGATCCGAAGGCGCTCGGCGCGATCTTCGCCAACCTCGAAGAATTCGATCCGCTGTTCGGTATCGTCACGCCCTGAAGACCGGAACAAAAACCCAAAGGAGACACCCCATGCAGGAACGCCCCTGGCTCGCCACCTACCGCGAATTCGGCATCCCCGCCGAGATCGCCCCCGAGACCCACGCCAGCGTCACCGCGATGATGGAAGCCGCCATGGCCCGCCATGCGGCCCGGCCGGCGTTCCGCTCGCTGGGCCAGACGCTGACCTACGGCGAACTCGACCGCCTGTCGCGCAACTTCGCGGCCTGGCTGCAGGCCGAGGGCGTGAAGCCGGGCGACCGCGTGGCGGTGATGACGCCCAACATCCTGGCCTTTCCGGTGGTGCTGCTGGGCATCCTGCGCGCGGGCGCGGTGCAGGTGAACGTCAACCCGCTCTACACGCCGCGCGAACTCGCGCACCAGCTCGCCGATGCCGGTGCGCAGACGCTGGTCATCTTCAACGGCGCCACGCCCACCTTCGCCGAAGTGGCGGCCGCGACGCCGGTGCGCCGCGTGGTCACCGCCGGCCTCGGCCTCGCGGCCGACAGCCCGCTGCCGAGCCCGCCCGTCGATGCGCGCCTGACGGAAGCGGCCAACCTGGCCCAGGTGCTCGCCGCCGGCGAGGCGCTGCCGTTCACGCCCGTCGAGGCCAACGCCGACGACCTGATCTTCCTGCAGTACACGGGCGGCACCACCGGCGTGTCGAAGGGCGCGGCGCTCTCGCACGGCAACCTGCTCGCCAACTGCGCGCAGTTCGCGCTCTTCATGCCGGCCGCGCGCGCCGAGGGCGAAGAGGTGGTGGTCACCGCGATCCCGCTCTATCACATCTTCGCGCTGATGGTGAACTTCATCAGCTACTTCAGCATCGGCGCCGACAACTGGCTGGTGGCCAATCCGCGCGACATGGACGGCTTCGTCGCCACGCTGCGCGCGGCGCGCCCGACGGTGATCACCGGCGTCAACACGCTCTACGCCGGCCTCACGCTGCACCCGCAGCTGCCCGAGGTCGACTGGTCGCGCCTCAAGCTCGCGGCCGGCGGCGGCGCGGCCATCGTGCCCACGGTGTCGGCGCGCTGGCAGGCGATCACCGGACAGTTCATCCGCGAAGGCTACGGGCTGTCGGAGACCTCGCCGATCGTCAGCTTCAACCCGGCCGCGGTGAACGAGTTCACGGCCACCACCGGGCTGCCGCTGCCCTCGACCGACATCCGGCTGCTCGACGAGACCGGTCGCGAGGTGCCGCACGGCGAAGCCGGCGAGGTCTGCGTCAAGGGCCCGCAGGTGATGCGCGGCTACTGGGAGAAGCCCGAGGCGAACGCCGAGGCCTTCACCGCCGACGGCTACTTCCGCACCGGCGACGTGGGCGTGTTCGACGCGCGCGGCTTCCTCAGGATCGTGGACCGCAAGAAGGACATGGTCCTGGTCTCGGGCTTCAACGTGTACCCCAACGAGATCGAGGCCGTGGCCAGCGCCTGCCCGGGCGTGGCCGAATGCGCCTGCGTCGGGGTGCCCGACGAGAAGATGGGCGAGGCCGTCAAGCTCTTCGTGGTGCGCGCGCCGGGCGCCAGCGTGAGCGAGGACGAGGTGCTCGCCTTCTGCCGCCGGCAGCTCACGGGCTACAAGCTGCCGCGCCATGTGCAGATCGTGGACGCGCTGCCGAAGTCGACGGTCGGCAAGATCCTGCGGCGCGAACTGCGGGCCTGAGCGGGGCCCTGCCCCTCAGGTCGTCGTCTGCACGTGCAGCCGGCTGGCCTTGCAGCGGTGCAGCGCGCGGTAGTGCTCGAGCGGACGGCCGTTGGCGCCGTAGGCGATGGACTCGATGCGCAGGAGCGGCTCGGGCTGCGGCAGGTCGAGCAGCCGGCAGGTCTCGGCGTCGGGCAGCACCGCGTCGATCCAGCGCTCGGCGCGCACCAGGCGCAGGCCGTACTGGCGGCGCAGCACGTCGTAGAGCGAGCGGTCCTCGAGCCGCGTGCGGTGCAGGCCCGGCGCGAGGTCGGCCGGCACCGCCGTCTCGACCAGGAGGCGCAGTTCGCCATCGACGCTGCGCAGGCGCCTGAGCGCGACCACCTGTGCGTCCGGGTCGGCGAGGCCGAGCGACGCCGCCTCCTGCTCAGTGGGCGCGCGCAGCGCCTGCGCGAGGATCTGCGTGCGTACCGACCGGCCCTTGCGCTCCATCTCGTCGGAGAAGCCAAGCACGGTGGAGACGAAATCCTCGTCGCGCTCGCGCGCCGACACGAAGGCGCCGCGGCCCTTGATCTTGTAGATGAGGTTGTTGCGCACGAGGTCGGCCAGCGCCTCGCGCACCACGATGCGCGAGATGCCGAACTGCTCGCCGAGCTCCGCCTCCGACGGCAGCTTGGCGCCGATCGGCAGCACGCCCTGCAGGATCTGCAGGCGGATCGCATCGCGGAACTGGGCCCACAGCGGGGATTCGGAATTGCGGTCGAGCACGGTCGACATGTCGTTGGAACTGTTCACTTCAGGATGGGCCAAGGGCGGAACCGGCCGTCAATGATGCATCGAAAGCCGGTGCGGCGCGGGGCGCCACCGGCTGCAAGGGGACGTTGTGGCGCTCGCGCAGCGCGTCGGCGCAGGCACTCAGCTCGGCGTGCGCGCGCGCCGCGTCCCAGCCGAGCGCCTGCGCGGCCGCGCCCGCGATCTCGGCCAGCGCCGCATCGGTGACGAGCCCGCGGATCGCGAGCAGCGTGCGGCGGATCACGAGATCGTCGAGGTGCACCACGCCCGTCTCGCGGCACAGCCACGCGAGCTCGGCCACCGAATAGCCGGGCGCATGCAGCAGCGGCACGTCGCCCGCGGCCGCAAGGCGCTGCGCGAGCGGCAGCGCCCAGGCACCGTAGCGCGCCAGCAGCCCCAGCGCGCGCGTGCGTCCGATGCCCGAAGCGGCCGCCATCTCCGCGAGGAAGCGCTCGGTGGCGCCCGCATCGCCCGGCAGCCCGGCACCGCCGCCGATCGGCAGCTGCGCTGTCGATGCGGTGCGCGCGCGGCGCAGCAACTGCAGCACCTCGTCGCTCGCTTCCTCGGCGAGCGCGCGGAAGGTGGTCCACTTGCCGCCGACGAGGTTCACGATCGGGATGGCGCGCACGGCATTCGGCGCATCGATGGCGACCGAATGGTCGCGCGAGATCTGGCCCGGCTTGTCGGCATCGGAGCGCGCGAGCGGCCGCACGCCGACGTAGGTGTAGACGACGTGTTCGCGGCCGAAGGCGAGGTTCGGGAAGACCTCGCGCAGCACGTCGATCAGGTAGTCGACTTCGGCGGGCTCGGTCACGATGCGGTCCGGGTCCTCGACGGGGATGTCGGTCGAACCCACGAGCACGCGGCCCAGGAACGGATAGACGATGCACACGCGCCCGTCCACCGCCTCGAAGTAGGCCATGCGGCCGCCGAGCGCATCGCGCAGGCCCGGATGGTCGAGCACGAGGTGCGAGCCCTTGGTGCCCATCACGCGCGCACCGGCACCGCCGAGCACGGCCGCGCTGCGGTCGAGCCACGCGCCGGTGGCGTTCACCACCGTGTCGGCCGTCACGCGAACCAGCGCGCCGGTGGCCTCGTCGCGCAGCGTGAGGACGTTGCCCGCGCAGCCCGTCACGCGGCAGTAGTTGGCAGCCGCCGAGCGCGGCTGGTCGCGGCAGGCGTCGGCGATCAGCTCGAGGATGAGCCATTCGGGATGGCTGATCCAGGCATCGAAGAAGGTGGCGGTCCAGCGGATCGCGGCGCGGAACAGGCCGCGGTCGGCCGCCGGCACGCGCGCGATGCGGTGGCCGGGCATCACGCGCTGGCGCCGCCCGAGCAGGTCGTAGAGCCGCAAACCCAGCGCGACCGCGAGCAGGCCGCGCGTGCGCTGCGGCGGCGTGCGGCCCAGGAACTTGAGCGCGCTGCTCGCGAGGCCGCCGAACAGGCTCGCGAGCGGCACCACCGTCTCGAGCGGCCGCACCAGGTGCGCGGCATTGCGCAGCAGCAGGTTGCGCTCGCGCGTGGCCTCGGCCACCAGCGAGAAGCTGCCGCTTTCGAGGTAGCGCAGGCCGCCGTGGATCATGCGCGAAGGCGCGCTGCTGGCGCCGGCGCCGAAGTCGCCCTTGTCGACGATCAGGCAATCGACGCCCTGCAGCGAAAGGTCGCGGAACACGCCGACGCCGTTGATGCCGCCGCCCACGACCACGGTGGAGAAATGCCGACCGGCGAGCGCGCCCGGCCGCACGAAAGGCCGTTGCCAACCGCTCATTGCCTGCCGCCTGCGAAGTGGGTGGATACGGATGGCATGCTGTCGATCAGTTGGTTGAAGTCGGCGTTGAAATCGGCATGGGCGCGGGCGCTCCCCGCCTCGGGTTCGACCAGCTCGCAGGGCGCGAGCAGTGCGCTGCCGCGCGATGCGCCGTCGAGGCCCTGCGACAGCGCGGCATAGAGCGCGGCGCCGCGCGCGCCGGTCTCGTCGTCGGCGCAGCGCTCGACCGGATGGCCGAGCAGCGAGGCGAGCAGTCGCACCAGCCGCACGTCGCCGGCGCCGCCGCCGAGCACCGTCGAGGCGGACACGGCCAGCCCCGCGGCAGCCAGGCGCGCCAGGTGCCGCGCATGCAGCGCCGCCACCGCATCGACCACGGCGCGCGCCATGTCCGCGCGCGTGTGCTGGCTCTGGAGGCCCACGAAGCCGGCGCGCACGCCGCCGCCGCCGTTGACGAAGGGCAGGAAGCGCAGCCCGCGGGCGCCGAGCGGCACCGTCATCGCGAGATCGACCACCGCGCGTGCATCGGGCAGCGCGAGCACGCCCGCGAGCCAGGCGATGTTGGCCATCGACGAGGGGCTGTTCTCCATGTAGAGCCGCGCGTCCTCGCGCCCGAAGTTCACGATGGCAGCGACGGCGGGCTTGGGTGCCAGCACCGGCCCCACGGCCGCGTTCACGCACCAGGTGCCGAACACCGACACCGACACCGCGCGGCCGCGGCCCTCGGCGCAGACCGCGGTCATCGAGGCGAGCAGGTCGATCGCACCCATGGCCACGGGAATGCCCGCGGGCAAGCCGCAGAGCGCGGCCTCCTCGGCGCGCAGCCGCCCGATCACGCTGCCGCTCGGCAGGATCGGGGCGAACGCATGCGCGCCGAGCCCGGCGATGCCCGAGGCCTCGAAGGCCGGTTGCGACCAGCTGCCGCCGGCCAGCGAGAGCAGCCCGGCCGTGCTCGCATCGCTGGCGTCGGTGGCGATCTCGCCCGTGAGCAGGAAGCCGAGGTAGTCCTTGGCGAACAGCAGCCGGTGCAGTTCGCCGCGCTGCACCGCGTCGGTGCCGAGCAGTTCGGCCGCGATCACCGTGGGCTGCCCGGGCCAGGGGCTGCAGCCCACTTCCTCGAAGAGCCGCGCGCCGTGGCGCGATGCGAGCGCGCGCGCCCGGGCGTCGGCGCGCTGGTCGGTCGACGCGACCGCGCGGCCGCCCACCAGCGCGCCGCTCGCATCGAGCGCATAGAGGCCGGCGCCGTGGCCGGTGCAGGCCATGGCGGCAATCTCGGCCGTGCGTGGCCCGAGTTGGTGCGCGACGTCGCGCAGCACGTGCGTGAGCGCGGCACCGATCGCCTCCGCCGCCACCTCGCAGCCGCCGCCGGCGAGCCGGATGTGCGGCAGCGGCATGCGCGACAGTGCGACGCTGCGCCCGCTCGCGGCGTCGAGGGCCAGCGCCTTGAGGCTGCTCGACCCCATGTCGATGCCGATCAGTAGTTTGGACTTCATGTCATAACAGCTTCGGGGCATTGACGCCCACTCGCCAGTAGCGTTTCCCCTAGTTCTCTTCGCAGAGCCGCCGAGTTTACATTTTACCTGTCATAACAACACAGATGACAAACTCGGTCCCGGAGGTCTGCTCGAAATGGCAGATCGCAGGCTCTGCCAGTTCACGCGAGGAGACGAAAAATGAGGCGAAATTTCCTGAAGTCCGCAGCGGCCGCCGGTATCGGCCTGGCCGGCACCCGCGCATTCGCGCAGCAGCAGTCCACCGCCGCCGCCCCGGGGCTGCGCGGCAACCCGAACGACGTCTACGTGATGAACGTGATGGTCTCGGGCGTGGAGTACTGGTTCCCGGTCTACGAGATGATGAAGCAGCTCGGCCGCACGCTCGGCGTGCGCACGCGCTACACCGGCACGCCGGAGTACGACGTGAACAAGCAGCTGGCCTCGTTCGAGCAGGAGCTCGCGCGCAAGCCCGCGGGCATCCTGCTGCACCCCATGAACCCCGACCCCTTCATCGAGCCCATCAACCGCGCGGTGGCGATGGGCATCCCGGTGGTCACCTTCGCGGCCGATTCGCCCAATTCGAAGCGCGCCTCGTTCATCACCTCGGACAACGACCGCGAGGGCACGCAGGCGGCCGACGCGATCGCCGCGGCGCTCAACGGCAAGGGCGAGTACGCGGTGCTGGAGAACCCGGGCCAGGACAACCACGACCGCCGCATCGCCGCCTTCATCAACCGCATGAAGGCCAAGCACCCGGGCATGAAGCTGGCCGGCCGCGCCGCGAGCAACCAGGACCCGAGCAAGGCCTACCAGGCGGTGCTGAGCCTCGCGCAGGCCAACCCGAACCTCGGCGCGCTGTTCATGCCCGAGGCCAACTCGGCGCTCGGCGCCGCGCAGGCCAAGATCGAGACCAAGAAGAACATCCGCGTGATGTGCTGCGACGTGAACGCCAAGATCCTCGACATGATCAAGGCCGGCGACGTGTTCGGCGCGATCAACCCCAACCAGGGGATGCAGGGCTACATGGGCATGATGATGCTGTTCCTTGCGAAGAACCCGCAGCTCATCGACCCGATGAACGATGCCAAGCGCAACGGCACCAACCCGATGTCGGTGCCCTTCCTCGACAACGGCCTGGCGGTGGTGAGCAAGGCCAACGCCGACGACTTCTACTGGGACAAGTACCTCGCGCGCCGCGGCACCAAGGGAATCGGCGAGTGAGTCCGGTGCCTGCCCTGCTCGCACTGCACGGCATCGGCAAGCGCTTCGGCGCTTCGCGCGCGCTCTCGGGCGTGGACTTCTCGCTCGCCGCGGGCGAGATCCATGCACTGTGCGGCGAGAACGGCGCCGGCAAGTCGACGCTGATGAACATCATCGACGGCATCCACCGCCCCGACGAGGGCGAGATCCTGCTCGAGGGCGTGAAGGTCGCGATCGAAAGCCCGGCGCACGCGATGCGCCTGGGCATCGGCCTGGTGCACCAGGAGATCGCGCTGTGCGCCGACGCCACCGTGGCCGAGAACATCTTCATGCCCGAGATCAACGCCGGCCGCCAAGCGTGGATGAATTTTGCGGGCCTCAACGAGCGCGCAGCGCGCGTGCTGCGCCGCCTCGGCCAGGACATCGACCCGGCCCTGCCGGTGCGGGAACTCAGCCTGTCGAGCCAGCAGCTGGTGGAGATCGCGAAGGCGCTCACGCTCGACTGCAAGGTGCTGATCCTCGACGAGCCCACCGCCGCGCTGACCGACAACGAGTCGGCCGCCCTCTTCCGCGTGCTGCACGACCTGAAGGCGCAGGGCATCGGTATTTTTTTTATTTTTAAGGGGATGTCCGAGATCTTCACGCACGCCGACAGCGTGACCGTGCTGCGCGACGGCCGCAACGTGCACAGCGGCCCGGTCGCCGAGCTCACGCCCGACGCGCTGGTGCGCCGCATGGTCGGGCGCGACCTCGGCAACTACTATCCGCCGAAGCAGGCCGCACCCGAGACGGCGGCGCCCGTGCTCGAAGCGCACGACATCGCCGACGGCGAGCGCGTGCACGGCGTCTCGTTCACGCTGAAGCGCGGCGAGATCCTCGGCATCGCGGGCCTCATGGGCGCCGGCCGCAGCGAGCTCGCCGAGACGCTCTGCGGCCTGCGCCCGCTGCGACGCGGCAGCGTGCGGCTCAACGGCCGCGCGCTCGCGATCCGCAAGTACAGCGACGCATTGCGCGAAGGCATCGCCTATCTCAGCGAGGACCGCAAGGCGGCCGGCGTGTTCCTCGAGCTGCCGATCGCGCAGAACGTGTCGTCGATGGCGCTCTCGCGCGTGAGCTCGCGCTGGGGGCTGCTGCAGCGCGCGGCCGAGCACCGCCTCGCGCGCGAGCTCGGCGCGCGGCTCAAGCTCAAGTCCGACGGCGTGGCGATCGAGGTCTCGAGCCTGTC
Organism: uncultured Variovorax sp.; assembly: GCA_946478645.1. The sequence goes on along the minus strand of CAMLCW010000001.1, from coordinate 19,091 downwards.
GGGCGGCAACCAGCAGAAGGTGGCCATCGCCAAGCTGCTGGCCACCGGGCCCCAGGTGCTGCTGATGGACGAGCCGACGCGCGGCGTGGACGTGGGCGCGAAATCCGAGATCCATCACATCCTGCGCGAGCTCGCGAACCAGGGCGTGGGCGTGGTGGTGATCTCGTCGGAGCTGCCCGAGATCATCGGGCTGTGCGACCGCGCGCTGGTGATCCGCGACGGCCGCGTGGCGGGCGAACTGGCATCGAACGACATGACCGAGGAAGCGCTGCTGCGGCTCGCCTCCGGACTCTGCGAACAGGAAACAGCATGAACTACCCTGCACGACTCGACGCCGCGCTGCCCGCGCGGCAGGCCGGAGGCCCGCCGCCCGTGAAGCCGCTGCACAGGCTCGCGACGATGCGCGAACTCGGCCTGGTGCTCATCATCGCGGCGCTCTGCGTGGCGATGAGCTTCGCGTCGCCCTACTTCCTCACCTGGGACAACATCCGCGCGATGCTGCTGTCGTTCTCGATCGAGGGCATCGTGGTGGTGGGCATGACGATCCTGCTGATCGTCGGCGGCATCGACCTTTCGGTGGGCTCCGTGGTGTGCTTCGCGATGGTGGTCACGGGCAAGCTGTTCCTGATGGGCGTCGACCCCTGGCTCGCGAGCCTGATAGCCATCGGCCTCAGCGGGTTCATCGGCGCGATGATCGGCGGCTGCGTCACGCGCATCGGGCTCAACCACTTCATCGCTTCGCTGGCCTTCATGGTGATCGTGCGCGGCCTGTGCCTCGCGCTCACGCAGGGCACGCCGCAGTCGCTGTTCTCGCTGCCCGCGGCGTTCAAGTTCATCGGCCAGGGCACGCTGTTCGGCGTGCCAGCGGTGATCGTGATCTTCCTGCTGATCGTGGTGGTGAGCGACTTCGTGCTGCGCCGCGCCACGCTGATGCGGCGCGTGTTCTACACCGGCAGCAACGAGAAGGCCGCGCTCTATGCGGGCATCCGTGTAGGTCGCGTCAAGTTCTGGGTCACGGTGCTCTGCTCGGCATCGGCCGGCCTCGCCGGGGTGATCTACACCGCGCGCTTCGGCGCCGCGACCCCCACCTTCGGCACCGGCATGGAGCTCAACGTGATCGCCGCCGCCGTGATCGGCGGCGCGAGCCTCAAGGGCGGCTCGGGCACCGTGCTCGGCGCCGTGCTGGGCCTCGCGCTGCTCTCGGTGGTGACCAGCTCGTTGATCCTGCTCGACGTGTCGCCCTACTGGCAGGACGTGATCAAGGGCCTGATCCTGCTCGCGGCCGTGACCATCGACCACCTCATGAACACCCGAAAGACCACGCGATGAGTTCCTCGACAACGACAAAAACGACGACGACGACGACCATGCAGCAGGCCGTCCTCGGCCCCTCGGGCATCGCATGCTCGGCCATCGGCCTGGGCACCTGGGCCATGGGCGGATGGATGTGGGGCGGCGCCGACAGCGCGGCCGCCGTGCTGGCGATCCAGGCCTCGCTCGATGCGGGCGTGACCTTGATCGACACCGCGCCGGCCTATGGCCTCGGCCGCTCCGAGGAGATCGTGGGCACCGCGCTGCAGGGCCGGCGCGGCGAGGCCGTCATCGCCACCAAGTGCGGGCTCGTCTGGCACACCCGGGAGGGCGCGCACTTCTTCGACGAGGACGGCCACCCGGTGCGCCGTTTCCTCGGCCGCGAATCGATCTTCCACGAATGCGAGCAGAGCCTGCGGCGGCTGCGCACCGACTACATCGACCTCTACATCACGCATTGGCAGGACAGCACCACGCCGGTGGCCGAGACCATGGATGCGCTGCTCACGCTCAAGAAGCAGGGAAAGATCCGCGCCATCGGCGTGAGCAACATCGACCCGGAAACCCTGGCCGAGTACCTGCGCCATGGCCCCGTCGATGCGGCGCAGGAGCGCTACAGCTTGATCGACCGCGAGATCGAGGCCACGCTCGCGCCGCTGTGCGCGGAGCACGGCGTGGCGGTGCTCGGCTATTCGTCGCTGGCGCTCGGCCTGCTCGCCGGCCCGATCGACCCCGAGCGCGCGTTCCAGGGCGACGACCAGCGCGCGGGCAACCCGCGCTTCAGCGCGCAGAACCGCGCCAGGCTCAAGGCCTTCTTCGCCGACCTGGAAGCGCTGCGCGCGCGGCTCGGCTGCTCCTTCGGCCAGATGATGATCGCCTGGACGCTCGCGCGCGGCAGCGTCTCGGTGGCGCTGTGCGGCGCGCGCGTGCGGCAGCAGGCCGTGGAGAACGCGGCCGCGGGCGCGCTGCGCCTTGAGCCCGAGGCGCTCGACCTCATCGACGCGGCGGCCGCCCGGCACCTGAACGCCCTCGCCTGAGCGCCGCCGACGCTTCCATCACCCACCACAAGGACTCCTCCCGTATGTCGAAGGACAAGACCGCACGCCTGAACCGGCTGCTCCACAACGGCCGCTGCCTGGACATCGCGCTCGATCACGGCGTGTGCAACGAACCCAGCTTCCTCGACGGGCTCGAGGACATGCCCGCGGTGGTCGACCGGCTCGCGGCCGCGGGCCCCGACGCGATCCAGCTCAACCACGGCCAGTCGGACCTGCTGCAGGACCGCCCGGGCCGCGACAAGCCCGCGCTCGTGATGCGCATCGACATGGGCAACCCCTACAACGCGGAACTGCACCGCGTGATGTGGGCGGTGCTGCAGAACGCGCACGACCCGGTGCTGCCGGCCGTGCAGCGCGACGCGGCCTGCGTGGTGGTGAACCTGTTCATGCTGCCCGGCGAGCCCGACCTGTTCCGCCAGTGCGTGCAGAACATTGCGCGCGTGCGCGCCGACTGCGACCGCTACGGCATGCCGCTGATGATCGAACCGCTGGTGATGCAGTCGCCCGCGCCCGGCAGCCGCTACATGGTCGATGGCGACGCCGAGAAGATCGTGACGCTGGTGCGGCTCGCGCGCGAGATGGGCGCGGACATCGTCAAGGCCGACCCGACCGCCGACCCGGCGCAGTTCCACCGCGTGGTGCAGGCCGCGCGCTGCCCGGTGCTGGTGCGCGGCGGCGGGCGCGAAGAACTGCAGCAGGTGTTCGCGCGCTCGCGCGTGCTGCTCGACCAGGGCGCCGTGGGCATGGTGTACGGGCGCAACGTCTACCAGCACGGCAACCCCTCGGCCGTGGTGCGTGCGCTGATGGCGATGATCCACGACGGCGCCAGCGCCGAGGCGGCGTGGTCGATCTACGAATCGGCGGGCGACGCGGCGCGCGGCTGAAGCGACGGTGAAAAGCACGGCGGATAGCGCGTCGCCCAAAGCATTTTCTCCACGCGGTTGTGGGCGTCCTTGACGATCCCTTCCATGCGAACGGCCAGGAGCGTCATGCGCCTGCCGTCAGAGAATCTGCCGCTCTTGCACGACGAATGCCGTGATCTCGGACAGGAAGCGCTTCGCGTGGGCCATCGTCTGCTTGCCGGCGTCGGAGCCGAACGCAGCTTCGAGCGTCGGAACGTCCTTGAACCACAGCTCGACGATGCCGTCGATGGGCAGATCTTCGTATCCGCACGGCTGCCCCTTCACACGTTCACGGGCGACGATCACGTTCTGGCGGTAGCCGCTGACGCCGGACATCTTTTGAACGAAATCGCCGTGCACCTTCCATTCACGGCGGAAGTCGTCCTCGCTGATGGCCGGCAGGCGCTTGAGGATGGACATCCGCTTCAGGAGCCCGGCTCGCTCCTCCTTGGCGGGCACCGGGATGACCACCGATGGCTCGGCGGTCACGATGTGCAGGTCGCCGAGAAAGTGCTGCTCGTCCTTGATGAGGTCGGCGGCCAGGCCGCTGTCGTTGAACGCATGGCTCGATTGCTTTGCATCGTCGAAGGAGAGTTGCGAGAAGCCATCGAAATCCCAAGGGCCCCTCGCGAAGTCGATGCCGCGCTGGAGGCGGTCGACCACGAGGTTTTGCCAGTACGCGCGGAGACCGGGGGCCCGGCGTGCAAGCGCGCCATGGCTGCCACGCCAATAAGCATCGAAGTCCTCGAACGTCCAGTCGGCCTTCTTGCGAATCAATCCCATGCGTACGGTCACGATGCTTCTTCCTTTCAGTTCGACGGGGACACCAGCTTCTCGGCAGCTTGTGCCCGCGCCCGCGCCAGTCCGGGCGCACGCTTGGCCAGCCACACACCATGGCGGACGGGCCAGCGCTGGTAGGTCGGATCCACGCCGAGCGTCGCCGCCGCGTGGTGCGCCCAATAGGGATCGAACAGCGCTTCTCGCCCCAAGGCGATGAGGTCGGCCTTGCCTTCCTGCAGCACCGCTTCGGCCTGGCTGGCGTCCACGATCATTCCGACCGCCTGAGTCCGAACATTGGCGTCGTGCCGGATGCGTTCCGAGAACGGCACCTGGAAGCCCAGTCCCCGAGGCACCGGCAGCGCGCGGGTCTCTTCGGTCAAGCCGCCCGAGGAGCAGTCGATGACGTCGACACCGCGCTGCGCGAGTTCCCGTGCGAGGACGACCGAGTCGTCCAGGCGCCATCCGTCCACGCTGCCATCGACAGCCGAGAGCCTGCAGAACAGCGGCTTGTGCGCCGGCCACGCGTCCCGCACGCGCGTGGCCACCTCCAGCGCCAACCTCATCCGACCGTGCAGGCTGCCGCCCCACGCGTCGTTGCGATGGTTCGAGTTCGGCGAGAGAAAGCTCGCGATCAGGTAGCCATGCCCGAAGTGCAGCTCCACCACGTCGAATCCCGCCTTGTCTGCACGCACGGCGGCCTCCACGAAGCGCTGGATGACGTCCTCGATGTCCCGCGCATCCATCGCGCGCGGCGCAGTCCAGCCCGGGCCCGCAGCGAGCGGGCTCGGACCGAGCCGCTGCCAGGGCTCTGCATCGCGTTGCATCTCGTCATCGCCGAGCGCGGCGCCGCCTTCCCACAGAGGCTGGCTCCCTGCCTTCCGCCCGGCATGCGCCAACTGCACGCCGATCGCAGCGTCGTTGGCGTGCACGAAATCGACGACCGCCTTCAGCGGCTCGATCTGGCTGTCGTTCCACAAGCCCAGGTCGGCCGTCCCGATGCGCCCGCGCGGATCGACCGCCGTGCTCTCCGTCAGGATGAGCCCCGCGCCACCGAGCACGAACTTGCCGAGGTGAACCATGTGCCACGGCGTCGCGCGCCCCGCGTCGGCGGCGTGTTGGCACATGGGTGAGATGACGACGCGGTTCTTCAGCGCCAGCGCTCGAAGCTTCAGCGGCTGGAACAGCAGCGGGTCGGGAAGGGTCATGATCGAGATCCGAAAGGCTCAGGGATTGGCTGGGGGAGCCGCGGGCCGTGGTCGTCTGGTGCCAAGAAAGGTGCCTGCCATCACGGCAATGAACCCCGCGAGGTGCCAGGCGGTCAATCGCTCGTCGAGCAGGATGGCGGCAAAGAGAACGCCGAAGACCGGGACCCAGTAAAGGAAAACCGCGGTGCGCGCCACGCCGATGGTGGCGATGGCCCGGTTCCACAGCAGGTTGCTCAGGGCCGTGGCCATCACGCCGGAGAACAGAATCAGCGCCCACGGCCACCACCCCGGGAAAAGCACGTCGACGTTCAAGGACGGGCTTCCGACGACCACCTGGACCACCAGCATCGAGGTGCCGACCAGGTAGATGGCCCAGCTGATCGTCAGCGGATGCATGCAGCGCGCCAGCCGCTGCACGAGCGCGCCGCCCGCTGCAAAGCTCACGACGCCCGCGACCAGCATCAGGTCTCCGGTGCTGGCCCGCGACAGTCCGGCGCCGGGATGGCTCAGCACCACGGCCGCAACGCCCCCGAAGCCCAGGGCAACGCCGAGCAGCCGCTGCAACGACAAGGTCTCGCGGAACATGAACGCGGCGAGCAGGGCCGAGACGAGCGGGCTCAGCGCCATGATCAGGGCCCCGTTGGTCGCGGTCGAGCGCTGCACCCCTTCGGCGAAGAGCAGCTGGTTCAGGTAGACCATCAGCACACCGGCCACGAGCAGCGTGCGAACCTGTTTCCAGCTCATGCCCAGGACCCCACAGCGCTTCCAGAGGACGATGGCGGACAGCACTGCGAGCGCCACGACCATGCGCAACGCGGCCAAGGTCGAGGTCTCGAAGCTGTGCGTGAGCTGCTTCACGACCGCCACGTTCAGCCCCCAGATCGCCATGGCCGCGATGAGGGTCATCTGTACCGCCAACGCCTGGCGGGCTGCGGTGTTCGGAGACTGGACACTCATGGATGACCCCGCCGATGAAGCAGGGCTGCGAACGCGCGTGCTTTCCGTTTCACGGCAAACGGACCTCGTTGGACGCTCAGCCTTCGAGCGTCTTCCACATCTCGACGTCGCGCTCGGCGGTCCAGATGCGCGGATCGGCGTATTGGGTGGCTTCGTCGTAGCAGCGCGTCACGTCGAACGGCATGCAGTGGTCGAAGATGACCCAGTGGCCGTACTTGGGCTTGAGCGCCGCGTACGTGTCCTTGTAGACGGCGTTCAGGTCCTTGCCGGCGGCCACGCCCTGCTGGACGTTCGCGTACACGTCGGCGATGAAGTCGCGCGTTTCCGTCAGTCCCTTCTCGACGTCTTCGGGCGTCGTCAACGCTGCGCCTCGGCCCGGAACCAGTGCTTTCGGCTTGAGCGCAGCCAGGTTGTCGAGCGTTTGCGGCCAGTCCTTGAAGTAGGCGTCGCCTGCATACGGCGTCGCGCCGAACTCCACCAGGTCGCCCGACAGCAGCGCCTTCTCCTGGGGCAGCCAGACGATGGTGTCGCCCTTGGTGTGGCCGCGGCCGACCTGCAGCAGCTGCACTTCCAGCTTGCCGAGCCAGAGGGTCATCTTGCCGGTGAAGGTCATGGTCGGCCAGGTCATGCCCGGCGGCACGGACTCGACGTTGCTGAACAGGCGCGGGAAGCGGCCGATCTCGCTGGCCTTGTCCTGCTCGCCCCGCTCGACGATGAGGTCGTAGGTGTCCTGGCTCGAGATGATCTGCTGCGGCTCGTAGGCGCTGGCGCCGAGCACGCGCACGGCGTGGTAGTGCGTGAGCACCACGTATTGGATGGGCTTGTCCGTCACTTCGCGGATGCGGCGGATCACGTCGGCGGCCATGGCGGGCGTCGCTTGCGTGTCCGCGACGAGCACGGCATCGTCGCCGATGATGATGCCGGTGTTCGGATCACCTTCGGCGGTGTACGCCCAGGCGTGCTCCGAGATCTGGCTGAACGTGACTTTCTTTTCTTCCAGGTCGGCCTGGCTGGCGAACTTCTTGGTCTGGGTCATGGCGACCTCCTTCGAGGATTCAAGTGGGGTGGTAAATGGTCAATGCGCGCCGAGGTACGCCGCCTTGACCTTCGGATCGTCGAGCAGCTCTTTGCCGGAGCCTTCAAGGGTGATGAGCCCTGTCTCCAGGACGTACGCCCTGTCGGCGACGCCCAGCGCCTGCTTGGCCATCTGCTCCACCAGCAGGATGGTCAAGCCCGAATGACGCAATTGCCGGATGGCTTCGAAGATGTCCTTGATGATCAGCGGCGCCAGGCCCAGCGAAGGCTCGTCGAGCAGGAGCAGCCGTGGCTCGCTCATCAGCGCGCGAGCGATGGCAAGCATCTGCTGCTCGCCGCCGGAGAGCGTGCCGGACAGCTGGTTCTGGCGCTCCCTGAGCCGCGGAAAGCGCTGGAACTCTCGCTCGATGGCTTCATCGGTCGCGCGAGGGTCGTTCTTTCGCGAGTAGGCGCCCAGCATGAGGTTCTCGCGCACCGTCTGGTCGGCGAACACGCCGCGGCCCTCCGGCGACATGGCGACGCCCAACCCCACACGCTTGTGCGACGGGACATGGGTGCAGTCCTTGCCGTCGATGAAGACCTTGCCCGCCTTGACGGGCTCGAGGCCGACGATGCTCTTGAGCAGCGTGCTCTTGCCGGCGCCATTGGCACCGATGATGGTGACGACTTCGCCCTTGCGCACTTCGAGGCTGACGCCCTTCACGGCCTCGATGGCGCCGTAGGACACCTTCACTGAATCGAGTTTCAACATGGCCTGGTCCTCAAGCTGCGACGAGCGCCGCTGCGGGCTCGGGTTCGTCATCCACGCCGAGATACGCCTCGACGACGCGCGGGTTCCGTTGCACTTCTGCGGGCTTGCCTTCGGCGATCTTGATGCCGTAGTCGAGCACGATGACGTGATCGGAGACCGACATCACCAGGTCCATGTGGTGCTCCACCATCAGGATGCTCACCCCGCACTTGCCGATGCGCAGCAGCAGCTGTCCAAGCTCGGCGGTCTCTTGCGGATTGAGGCCCGCGGCCGGTTCGTCGAGCAGCAGCAGCTGCGGCTCGGTGGCCAGTGCGCGTGCCAGTTCGGCGCGCCGCTGCAGGCCATAGGGAAGGCTGCCGGCCGGCTGGTGGGCCAGGTGCGCCAGGTCCACGAGTTCGAGCAACTGGAGTGCGCGCTCGCGGGTGATGACTTCCTGCTTCGTCGCGCCCGGCAGCGCCGCGAGTGATGCGAAGAAGCCGTTGCGCATGCGCGTATGGCGCCCGAGCATGACGTTGTCCAGCACCGAGAGGTCCGAGAAGAGTCGCAGGTTCTGGAACGTGCGGCCCATGCCCATGCGGCAGATCTCGTGCGCCGGCGTGGCGGAAATTTCCTTGCCCAGAAACTTGATGGCGCCCGAGGTCGGTTTGACCACGCCCGTCAGCATGTTGATCATCGTGGTCTTGCCGGCGCCGTTGGGGCCGATCAGCGCATGGATGTGGCCGCGCTTCAGCCGGAACGACACGTCCTGGGCCGGCTTGACGCCGCCGTAGGCCTTCGTGACACCCTCGACCGTCAGCAGGTCGCCGCTGGCTTCGGGGCCGATGCGGCCGGCCTTGGGTTGCGTCGCTGCCTTGGCCGGCTCGACCTTGTGCTTGCGCTTGAACAGCGAATTCAGGACACCGGTCACGCCGCCAGGCATCACATACAGCGCGAACAGCAGCAGGAAGCCGTACAGGAAGTGTTGCGCCGAAGGCCAGCGCGCCAGCGCCGCATCGATGCTGGTCAGGACGACCGTGCCGACCAGCGGCCCGTAGATCGAGCCCGAGCCGCCGAAGAGGACCAGCAGCAGGATGAAGATAGACAGGTGGAAAGTAATGAAGTCGGAGTTGATGTACTGGTTCTGCTGGGCAACGAGCGCGCCGGCAATGCCACACGTCACGGCCGCGACCACGAAGGCGATGACCTTGGCGCGGTAGACGCGCACGCCCACAGAGGAGGAAGCGATTTCATCCGCCTGCAACGAAAGCAGCGCGCGCCCGAATCGCCCGTGCAGCAGGTTGCGCAGCAACAGATGGGTCAGTGCACAGAGCACCACGCCGAACCACACCCACTGCAGCGAGCTCAGGGGCTGGCCGTTCCAGGTGATGGGCCGGATGCCGTAGATGCCCTGCGCACCACCGAACACCTCGGTCCATTCGCCCACCAGCTTCTCGACCACGATGCCGAAGGCCAGCGTCACCATGGCCAGGTACGGGCCCTTGACCCGCAACGACGGCAGTGCGATCAGGACGCCGCAAATGCCGGAGATCACGGCGGCGGCCACCAAGGCGAGCCAGGGGCTCATGTCGGTCTTCGTCGTCAGCAGTGCCACCGCGTACGCGCCTGCCGCGAACAGGCCGGCCTGGCCCAGCGACTTCTGGCCCGCGAAGCCGACCAGCACGTTCATGCCCGCAGCGCAAAGGTAGTAGACGCACATCATGAAGACGATGCGCAGGTAGTAATCGTTGCCAAGCAACGAGGTGCCGCCGATGACGGCCGCCGCGGCGAGCACGACGCCGATGAAATGCGGACCGCGCTTCATACCTTCTCCACCATCGGCTTGCCGAACAGGCCGGTCGGCCGGAAGGCCAGGACCAGGATGACAAGGGCGAACACGGCGACTTCACGCCATTGCGCCGACCACAGGTTCACCAGGGATTCGAGCACCCCGAGTGCGAAGCCGCCGACGACGCAGCCGCGCGGATTGTTCAGCCCACCGATCATCGCGCCCGAGAAGCCCTTCAGACCCACCGTGAGGCCCATGAACAGCGATGCCTGCGCAATGGGGGCGAGAAGGAAGCCAGAGAGGCCGGCGAGCGCGGAACTCACGATGAACGCGCCGATCATGATGGCGTTCGTGTTGATGCCCATCAGGCTGGCGACGTTGCCATTGGCCGCCACGGCGCGCATCGCCTTGCCCACCATGGTGCGGTTCATGACCCAGTCGAACAGCACCATGATGACGACCGCGACGACGAGTGTCAGCAGCTCTTGGGGCCGGACGCCGACGCCCAGCACGCGGATGACTTCGTCACCCACCGGTCCTGGCACCACCACCGGCTTAGGGCCCCAGATGGCCAGGCCGATGCTCTGCAGGATGACGCCGAAACCCAGCGTGCTCATCACCCATGCCATGCCAGGGCGGCCGGCGAACGGGCGAACGCCGACGAGATAGAGCACCCAGCCAAGGAGGCCCATGACGCCGAGCGCTGCGGCCAGCGCCAGCAACTGTGCGCCGGCACCCGGAAGCGCGGTGCCGAAGGTCGTCGAGCTGACCGGAAGACCCAGCATCAGGAAGAGAGCGCTCATGCCGATGAATGCGCCCGCCGACACGAATTCCCCGTGCGAGAAATTCAGCGTCTTGGTCGTCGTGAAAGTGATGCTGAAGCCCAGCGCGACCAGCGCGTAGGCGCCGCCCACGGCCAGGCCGCTGAGAATCGCTTGTAAGAGCGCCTCTACCATGATTGCCTCCGAGAAAATTGCGGGCGCTGCCACGTGCAGCCCCGCTTGAGCACGCTGCGTTACTGCTTGAAGTCAGCCGTCTTGAGCGAGCCGACGATGGGGTCGGTGTAAGACAGCAGCTTGCCGTCCTTCCAGCGGATCCAGACCAGGTCCTCGGCCGTCAAGGCTTCGTGCTTGGTCTTGCTGAAAGGCTTGTTGTAGGTCTTCAGCACGCCCTCGACCGGGGCCTTCAGGTCTTCGAGCGCCAGGCGGACCGCGTTGCCGTCGAAGCTGTTGGCCTGCTTTGCAGCAGCCGCATAGAGCAGGACGGAGTCGTACCCGTGCAGCGAAAAGGAGAACGAACCCGGGGCCTTGAGCTTGGCGCCGACGCGGTCGAACAGCTTCTGTTGTGCGGGCGTGCGGGTTTCGCTCACGGTGCGCATGAAGATGGGCTTTTCAGCCAGCGTCTTGCCTGCCGCATCGTAGAAGGTGATGTTGTCCGCCGCCCAGGAGGTCAGGACCAGCGGGAAGTAGTTGATCTTCTCCATGCTGCGCACCAGCTGGGCGATCGGCGTGCCTTGCGCCCACACCACGATCGTGTCGACGTTGGCAGACTTCATCTTGCTCAGCTGCGAGGTCATGTCCGTATCGCCCACGCCGAACTTCTCGGTCGCAGCGACCTTGATGTCCTGCAGCTTGGCGATTTCCTCCATGTCCTTCAGGCCGCCCTGGCCGTAGCCGGTGGTTTCGGCCATCAGGCCGACCACCTTCGACTTGGCCGCGTTCTTCTTGACGTAGGCCATGAGGGCCGCGACCTGCTCGCGGTCGACCATCGAGACGCGGAACATGTAGTTGTCCGCACCCGGGCTCATGGGCTTGGTGATGTCCGTGCCGGAACCGACGTTGCCGATGACGGGAATCTTCTTCTGGTTCGCGATGTGCTTCCAGGCCATCGCATTGCCGGAGTTCGTCGGACCGAACACCGCCGAGACCTTTTCGCTGTCGATGAGCTCGCTCATGTTCTGGATCGACTTCGGCGGCGCCGAGGTGTCGTCACGCGTCACCAGCACCAGCTTCTTGCCCAACACACCGCCATTGGCGTTGATGTCGGCGATGGCGGCCTCCATGCCCAGGACTGCCGCCTGCCCGCTTTGCGCGGAGGGCGATGCAGACAGGTCGCCGTTGTAGCCCAGCTTGATGTCTTGGGCACTCGCGGCCGCGGCGGCCACCAAGCCTGCCGTGAGAATGGCGCGCTTGAAGATCGATGGAATGCGCATGGCTGTCTCCAGTTGAGATGTTGTTGAACTCTTCGAGTTCGGGTTGCGGACCAGGAAAAAAGTGCGTCTCAGGCGGCCAGGAAGCCGCCGTCGATGGGGAGCGTGATGCCCGTGACGTAGCTGGCCATGGGCGACGCCAGGAAGACGACGGGACCAACGAGTTCCTCGGGTTGGCCCACGCGCGCCATCGGCGTGCGCGCCATGAACCGGTCGAGGCGCTCGGGGGCTTCGCGCGTATAGGACGTCATCGGTGTTTCGATGACGCCGGGTGCGATGGCGTTGACGCGGATGCCGTCCTTGGCGAGTTCGACAGCGAGGGCCTGCGTCAGCATCTTCACGGCGCCCTTGGACGGCGAGTAGCCGACGACGTTGGGAATGCCGGTGGTCGACGCGATCGAGCCGACGTTGATGATCACGCCCTTGCTCTCCCGAAGCGCGCCGAGCCACGCGTGCGTCGGGTGGAAGGTGCCCATCACGTTGACGTCGAGCGTCTTCTGCAGGTTGGAAGCCACCTTCGCGCTGTCCAGACCTTCGCGGATGATGATGCCGGCGTTGTTGACCAGGATGTCGATGTTGCCGACGTCGTTGGCCGTGGTGAGCGCCAGGGCATCGCATTCGTCGCGCGACGTCACGTCGAGCTTGTAGGCAGAGGCCTTGCCGCCCGCCTCGTTGATCTCCGCGGCCGCGGCCTTCGCGTTGGCTTCGTTGAGGTCGGTCACGATGACCGTGGCACCGGCCCGGGCCAGGCCCTTGGCGATGGCCTTGCCGTTGCCCTGACCGGCACCGGTGACGAGTGCGAGGCGGCCGCCGAGAACCTGCGGCGCCATCTGTTCAGTGATTTCCATGGTCTTTTCTTGTTGCAGTTGCACCCTCAGGCGGCGTGCAGGTGCTCGCGCTGCTGCTGCGGTTGATTGGCGTTGAACGTCGAGAGGTCGGGCCGCTTGGCGAGCGTCTTGCCGACGACGTAGCCGAAGGTGAGGGCCGGGCCCAGGGTGATGCCCGCGCCGGGGTAGTTGCCGCCCATGACGCTTGCTGCGTCGTTGCCGACGGCGTACAGCCCGGGGATGGGTTGGCGGTTCTGCGTCAATACCTGGCAGTTCTCATCGGTCGCAAGACCGGCGAAGGTTCCGATCTCGCCAACCACCACCTTGATGGCGTAGAAGGGACCTTGCTGGATCGGCGCCATGCAAGGATTGGGCGTGACCAGCGAGTCGCCCTGGTAGCGGTTGTAGGCCGTGCTGCCTTTGTCGAACTTCGTGTCCTTGCCGGAAGCGGCATCCCGATTGAAGGTCTCGACCTCCTCCTGGAGCGCCGCGTGCGGCACCCCCATCGTCCTGGCCAGCTCCTGCAAGGACTTGCCACGCTTCAGGTAGCCGTTGCGCAGGTGCTTGCCGATGGGCAGGGGGAACGGAGCGACAGCGCCCAGGCCGTACTCGCGCAGGTGCTTGTGGTCGCAGACGAGCCAGCACGACACTTCATCGAGCCCCGCGCATGCCTTCACGAGGTGCTGGACGAAGTCGTGGTACGAGAGAGCCTCATTGGTGAAGCGCCGACCGCGAGGCGTCACTGCGATGACACCCGGCTTGGCCCGGTCGATGAAGTGAGGCATGACGCCTTCGGAGCCGTCCTTTCGCCGTGTCACGGACGTCGGGCACCAGGCCGCGGCGTTGGGGATGGTGGGGTCGACCCAGCCGCCGACGGATTCGCCGAGGCGCAGGCCGTCACCCGTATTCAGCGCCGGTGACGGCGTGAAGTGCTCGCGCCCGGTCGGCGCATGGGGGAACAGCTGCTTGCGGCGTTCGATGTCATAGGGAAAGCCACCGCAGGCCAGCACGACCCCTTTGCGGACACGCACTTCCTGTGCAACGCCGTCGCGCACGACGCAGGCGCCGACGACAGTGCCGTTCTCCACGATCAGCCGCTCGACCGGCGTGTCCAGCCAGACGGGCACGTTGAGGTCCATGCCGGCCTTGGCGAGGCGCCCTGCCAGCGCATTGCCGTTGGTCAGCGTCATGCCGCGGCCATGGCGCATCACGTCGAGCAGGTGGCCGCCGAAGCGCCTGGCCACGTACCAGAAGGACTCGAACGACTTGAAAGCGCGCAGGAAGTGCCAGAGCTCCTTGCCCGAGCCGAGCATCATCCCGAAGACCGTCAGTTCGGGAACGGGGGGCGCCAGCTTCCGGACACGGTCCCCGAGTTCGCGCGCGTCGAACGGCCGCGTCACCATCGAGCGCCCGCCGGGCTGACCGCCGGGGGCCTCGGCGTGATAGTCGGGAAACACCGGCGGCATGTCGAACTGCACGCACGTCTTCTCGGTGAAGAACTCGATGGCCTTCGGGCCGTTCTCGATGAAGGCATCGACACGTGCCGCGTCGAAGTGCGTGGTGGCCTCGTGCGCCAGATAGGCACGCGCAGCGCCCGCGGGCTCGTGGATCCCCTGCGCCTTGGCCAGGCTGGTGCCCGGAATCCACAGCCAGCCGCCGGACCTGGCGGTGGTGCCCCCGAAAAGCGGCGCCTTGTCGACGACCAGCACCTTGAGGCCCTCATAGGCCGCCGTGACCGCGGCCGACATGCCGGACGCACCGGTGCCGACCACCAGCACGTCGTATTCGGTTTGCTGCTTGCTCATTGACCTTGACTCCTACGGATGGGAACAGCTTCTGCCGCTCCGACGGCGTTAGTATCCTGCTAACGCATCAAACATAGATTAATGGTTTACCCTGCACTAATCGCATAGCTAGAATCAAACGGTTAGGAGAACCTCTTGAGCGCACTCGACACAGACATCGGAGATACCGGCTCTGAGAAAGAACGGCGTGGCATCCAATCCATCGAAGCAGGCGGTCAGCTGCTGCTCGCGCTCGGTGCGCATGGCAGGCCCATGCCTCTGAGGGAGCTGGCCAAAGCGGCCGACATGGCGCCAGGCAAAGCCCATCCGTACCTGGTGAGCTTCAGCAAACTGGGGCTTGTCACGCAGGAGGCGTCGACCGGTTACTACTGGCTCGGGCCGACCGCGATGCAACTGGGCCTGGTGACGCTCAGGATGCTGAACCCGGTGCGTGAGGCGACGCCGTTCGCGGAAAGCCTCGCACGGGAAACCGGCCACAGCGTGGCTCTTTCGGTCTGGGGAAACCAGGGCCCCACCATCGTGTTTCTGTTCGACGCGATCTATCCGCTGCACACCAACATCCGCACCGGGACCGTGATGTCGCTCGCGGGTACCGCAACGGGGCGGCTTTTCGCGGCCTATCTGCCCGCGAAACTCATCGAAGAGTCGCTGCTGGAAGATGAACGGCGGCTCGGTCCGGACATCGCCACGCCGATCGACCGCGACGAGCTTCAGACCATGGTCAACGAGGTGCGCAAGCACGGCGTGTCCCGCGCGGTGAACAACCCGACGCCAGGCGTTTGCTCTTTCGCGGCGCCCGTCTTCGACTATTCAGGCAACATCGTCCTGGGGATCACGCTGATGGGCCGCTCCCGCTCGTTCGATACCAGCTGGAACGGCACGCAGGCCAAAGCGGCGAAGGCATGCGGGGTGAACGTCTCTCGTCGGCTTGGGCACAAGCACTCCGCCTGACGCGACCGTTCGCGTCGAAGCCAGGGGCGGCCGGCCTTCTTTCGATGACCTCCCACGTCATGGATCGCGCGCACCGCTTGCGCGAAAGTACCTCCATCGATTCACCCACCCCGAAGGAGAAAGCACCATGACCACCACCGGCTTCGACATCCTCCCGCTCGCCGTCGCGCTGCTGATCGGCATCGCCGCGCTCGGCTCGTGCATCGGCATTGCGCTGGTCGGCCAGAAGTTCCTCGAAGGCGCGGCGCGCCAGCCCGAGATGGTCGACCTGATGCAGACCAAGTTCTTTCTCGTCGCGGGCGTGACCGACGGCGCGTTCATCATCGCGACCGGCATCGGCCTCTGGTTCGCGACGGCCAGCCCGTTCGGCTGAGCCGCCCCGCCGCGCCGTTCCTATTCAGGTGCGGCGTCGAGCTGCAGGACCAGGTCGCGGCTGGCCTGGTTCATGCCGATGACCTCGACCGCGCTGCCGTGCCGGCGCAGCCGCTCGACCACCTTCTTCAGCGCGGCGACCGCGGTCACGTCCCAGAAGTGCGACTGCGAGACGTCGATGCGCACCGGCGCGCCGTCGATCTCGCGCACGTCGAAGGCGTCGACCAGCATGTCGGCCGAGGCGAAGAACACCTGCCCTGTGACGCGGAAGGCCCAGGCGCCGTCGTCGTCCTGCTGCGCATGCACCTTCAGCAGCCGCGCGACCTTGAAGGTGAAGAACACGCCGCTCAGCATCACGCCCGTGCCCACGCCCGCGGCCAGGTTGTCGGTGGCGACGGTGACGGCCACGGTGGCGAGCATCACCGCGCTCGACATGCGCGGATGGCGCACCAGCGCGCGCAGCGAACCCCAGTCGAAGGTCGAGGCCGACACCATCACCATGATGGCGACCAGCGCCGCCACCGGCACCTGCGAGACCCAGGGCTTGAGCAGCACCATGAGGATCAGCAAAAAGGCCCCGGCGAACAGCGTCGAGAGCCGGCCGCGGCCGCCGTAGCGCACGTTGCTGACGGTCTGGCCGATCATTCCGCAGCCCGCGATGCCGCCGAAGCAGCTCGCGGCCACGTTGGCGATGCCGAGGCCGCTGCATTCGCGGTTCTTCGAGCTCGGCGTGTCGGTGAGCTCGTCGACCACGCTCGCGGTCATCATCGATTCGAGCAGGCCGACCATCGCGATCGCGAACGCCGGCAGCGCGATGATGCCGAGCGTCTCGAGCGTGAACGGCACCGAAGGCAGTGCAAACACCGGCAGCGCGCCGGGCAATTGGCCGAGGTCGGCCACGGTCTTGAGTGGCAGGTCGAGCCATTGGCCCGCGAGCGTCACCACCACGATGCACACCAGCGGCGAAGGCACGGCGGTGGTGAGCCGCGGCAGCAGGTAGATCACCGCGAGCCCGAGCGCGACCATGGCCCAGGTGGCGGCATTGGCGCCGATGAAGTGCGGCATCTGCGCCGCGAAGATCAGGATCGCGAGCGCATTGACGAAGCCGGTGCGCACCGACGACGACACGAAGCGCATCAGCACGCCCAGGCGCAGCAGCCCGAAGACGATCTGCATCGCGCCCGCAAGCAGCCCCGCCGCAAGCAGGTAGGCCAGCCCGTGCGCATGCACCAGCGGCGCCGCCACCAGCGCCACCGAGCCGGCCGCGGCCGACACCATGGCCGGGCGGCCGCCGGTGAAGGCGATCACGATGCCGATGACGAACGAGGCGAACAGGCCCACGGCCGGATCGACGCCCGCGACGAAGGCGAAGGCGATGACCTCGGGAATGAGCGCGAAGGTGGCGACGGCGCCGGCCATGAGCTCGCGGGGAATGCTCGGGCACCACTCGGTGCGCAGGCGGCTGTGATGGGAAGACATGGCGAAAGGAAGAGCAGCCGCGCGGCGACGCGGCGGCGCAGCAAGAAAAAAGAAAAGAGACTCAGACCGAGCGGGTGATGCCGCCGTCGACGCGCAGGTTCTGCCCCGTGATGTAGCCCGCGCCCTCGGACGCGAGAAAGCCGATGGTCGCGGCGATCTCGTCGCTGCGGCCGTAGCGGCCCAGCGGGATGCGTGCGCGGAACGCCTCTTTCTCGGGCAGGCTGTCGATGAAGCCCGGCAGCACGTTGTTCATGCGCACGTTGTGCGGCGCGTACTGGTCGGCGAAGAGCTTGGTGAAGGCGGCGAGCCCGGCGCGGAACACGCCCGAAGTCGGAAAAACCGGATCGGGCTCGAAGGCCGCAAAGGTCGAGATGTTGATGATCGCGCCGCCGCCCTGCGCCACCATGTGCGGCGCCACGAGCCGGCTCGGGCGCACCGCGCTCAGCAGGTAGACGTCCATGCCGCGGTGCCAGTCCTCGTCGCTGATCTCGAGGATCGCGGCGCGCGGGCCGTGGCCGGCGCTGTTGACCAGCACGTCGATGCGGCCCCACTCGGCGACGACGCGGTCGACGAGCTGCTTCAGGTCGTCGTTCGACTGGTTGGAGCCGGTCACGCCGATGCCGCCGAGTTCAGCGGCGAGCGCCTCGCCCTTGCCCGAAGACGACAGGATGGCGACGCGGAAGCCGTCCGCCGCGAGCTTGCGCGCCGCGGCGGCGCCCATGCCGCTGCCGCCGGCGGTGACGATCGCGACCTTCTGCTGCGGCTGTGGTCGTTGTTGGGATGCCTGTTCGGAAGTCATGGGAAAAAATGTCCTTTCAGCGCCGCACGCGCAGCATGCCCTCTTGCACGGCCGAGGCCACGAGCCGCCCGTCGCGCGTGTAGAGGCTGCCGCGGCACAGGCCGCGCGCGCCGCCCGCGCTCGGCGAATCGATCACGTAGAGCAGCCAGTCGTCCATGCGGAAATCGCGATGGAACCACATCGCGTGGTCGAGGCTCGCGGGGCGCACCTGCCCGCTCATGAAGCTCAGCCCGTGCGGCAGCATCGCGGCGCGCAGCAGGCCGTGGTCGGAGGCATAGGCCAGCAGCGCGCGGTGCACCGTGGGATCGTCGGGCAGCGGCGCGATGGCGCGCATCCAGATGGCGCTCTGCGCCTCGACTGCGCGCTGCTGCGGCGTCATCAGGTCCTCGGGATCGACGCGCCGGTACTCGATGCCGTGCGGCTGCGTGCCCTTGTCGCGCCAGCGCTCGGGCAGCCGGTCGCCGAGCGCGATGCGCAGGTCGAGCTCGCTGGTGAGTCCCTCGGGCCCCGGGAACGAAGGCATCTCGAACTGGTGCTCGACGCCGTCGTCCACGGTCTGGAACGAGGCCGACATCTCGAAGATGATGCGTTCCTGCTGGCGCGCCACCACGTGCCGCGTGGTGAAGCTGCGGCCGTCGCGCACGCGGTCCACGCTGTACTCAATGGGTGCGTGCTCGCCCGGCAGCAGGAAATACGCGTGCATCGAATGGATCGGCCGGTCGGCCCCCACCGTGAGGCTTGCGGCCATGAGCGACTGCCCGAGCACCTGGCCGCCAAAGACCGCCGGCGTGCCGATGTCCTCGCTCTGCGCAAGAAAGCGGTCGCCGCCAAGCGGTTCGAGCTGCATGAGCGCGACGAGTTCGTCGACGAGGCGGGCGGCGGTGG